>JAGLUC010000190.1 GCA_023134955.1 Methylococcales bacterium
CATTCTCGGCAATAATGCGAGAAAACTCGCCTGCGGGATACTTGTCAGTTCCCTTAAACATCATATGTTCCAGCATATGAGATATGCCAGTAATACCACCTGGCTCATAGCTTGAACCGACTTTGTACCAAATTTGTGAAACTGCTACAGGTGAGCGGTTATCTTGTTTTACCAAGATTTTTAAGCCATTATCCAACACACGTTCATGTACCCTGGTTGTTGAGCTACACGCCGTGATTGGTAAGCATATCAAAGTAAAAACTAGTATCCTAAAATTCATGAATTCTCCATTTAATAAAATGTTAGCGCTCCGACTATTTCAATAATCAATAGTTCCCTGTATTCTATACGTTATTAAAAGGTTAGGGCTCTAAAAATCATAATGACAATCAATCAATCGACACTTTCCTGGAAAAACTACCTGGAATTATGCAAACCCAAAGTGGTTGCGCTTATCATCTTTACCGCTATCGTCGGCATGTTACTTTCTGTCCCTGGAATGCCCCCTGTTGACCTGTTAATTTATGGCACTCTTGGCATAGGTCTGGCTTCATCATCAGCGGCTGCAATTAATCATTATATTGATCAAAAAGCTGATGCCGAAATGGCAAGGACTCAAAATCGTCCGTTACCAACAGGTGAATTAAATTCAGCTAATGTATTAGTCTTTGCAGCTATTATTGGTCTGTCTGCAATGCTTATTTTAGTATTCTTTGTTAATACTTTAACCGCGGTTTTAACCTTCCTGTCCTTAATGGGTTATGCGATTATTTATACTATTTATTTAAAGCATATGACCCCACAGAATATTGTCATTGGTGGAGCTGCGGGAGCAGCCCCCCCTTTACTTGGCTGGTGTGCAATAACAGGTGAAGTACATCCACATGCACTATTGTTATTTTTAATCATATTTGTATGGACTCCTCCACACTTTTGGGCTTTAGCGGTGGCAAAAAAAGAGGAATATGCAAAAGTTAAAATACCAATGCTACCCGTAACACATGGTGCTAAATTTACCCGCCTGCAAATATTACTTTATACAATATTGTTATTTATTGTCACTTTACTACCTTATTTAACAGGTATGAGTGGTTTAATCTATCTTATTACAGCACTGATTCTTGGCTTTGGTTTTATCTACTATGCAATCAAAATGATGCGAAATACAGATAATAAAATCGCCATGAGCACCTTTTTCTACTCTATCAATTACTTGATGATCATGTTTGCCGCTTTATTAATTGATCATTACTTTAAATTCACCTTGTCATAATGAGCAATCAACCTACTGAACACCCTTTTGCTGAATTTATAAAAATACTGGGGAAAGGAAAAAAAGGTTCTCGGCCATTAACTCAAGATGAAGCTTATCGTGCAATGACAATGATTTTAGCTGATCAAGTAGAACCGATTCAACTGGGTGCATTTTTAATGCTTATGCGGGTAAAAGAAGAAACTGCTGAAGAATTAGCAGGATTTGTACAAGCCGCGCGAGAATCATTCAAAATTCCAGCTCAGTCCGTAAAAGTAGATTTAGACTGGTCATCTTATGCTGGAAAACGTAGACACTTACCCTGGTTTTTACTATCAACTTTATTATTAACAGAAAATGACACGCGCGTATTTATGCATGGTGCGGGTGGGCATACTGAAGGACGTGTTTATACCCAACATGTATTGAAATATTTAAACATTCAAGCAGCAAGCAGTATTGAACAGTCCATCAAACAAATTAACGAGACTAATTTTAGTTACCTGTCTTTAGAATATTTTTGTCCGAAATTGTACGATATGATTAATCTACGTCCAGTCATGGGTCTACGCTCCCCAGTGCATACACTGGTTAGATTACTTAATCCATTAAACGCATCACACGCTATTCAAGGAATTTTTCACCCTAGCTACCGACAAGTCCACCAAAAAGCGGCTTTGTTATTAAATCAATCCAGCATGGCTGTATTAAAAGGTGAAGGTGGGGAAACCGAGCGCAACCCAGATATGGATTGCCTGGTTCAGTCCGTTAGAAACGAAGAACTGGTAGACGAACAGTGGCCAGCTCTTTTTAAGCGCAGACATGTTAAATCAGAAAACTTAGACCCTCAACAATTAGCAGACTTATGGCAAGGTAAAATAAATGATGAATTTGCTGAAGCCACAGTTATTGGCACAACAGCTGTTGCTTTAAAATTAATAGGCAAGGCAGAATCGCAAGAAAAAGCACATGAACTTGCTACACAGTATTGGTTAAACAGATCAGCGATAAGTATATGAGTGGTTCACCCAAAGATGAAAAAGAAATAATTTGTGACTGCACAGGCACAAGCAAAGAAAAAGTACTATCGCTAATTGCACAAAATGCTGACCTGGATAAAATTTCAAGTGCTACTGGGGCTTGTACAGGCTGTGGCTCTTGTGATGTTGATATTATGAACTTGATTGATGAACATACCTCTTAATAGAGACATCCTTAATAATGAGGTGGAAGCTCAAACCCTTGATTAATATTACTCGGCTCAGCCATATTTTTTATTCTTTCATTTAATAAGCCACAAGTCTTTTCCAACCGAATTATCTGGCTCTGTTGCTCGCTTACTATTTTATTTAATGCTTGTAATAAATCTTCCTGATAAGCCATCTTTATTTCTAATTCCGTTACCCGTTCCTCTTTCACACACCCATCCTTATACTTACTTTTAATCATGCACTTTTATCAATCACATCAACAACTATTATCTTTAGCTAATTTAGCAATTTCTGCTCACTCAACCCTATCTGATTCTTAAACGCAAAGAGTATATATCAGATATAATTCCACTGTCTTTAATATTTATCCAGCTATAGTATCTATGTCTACCCTGCTTTTCTCCCTACGTGGTGTTCCTGAAGATGAGGCTGATGAAATTCGTATTTTGTTAGACAAACATAGCATTGATTACTATGAAACTTGTGCAGGGAATTGGGGTATATCTATGCCTGCACTTTGGTTAAGAAATAAACTGGAATTAGCCACTGCTCAAAATCTCCTCAATGAATATCATCAGCAAAGAGCGATAACACAACGAGAAATATATAAACAATTAAAAAAAGATAAAAAAATCCTTGGCGAAAAACCTTTTAAACGATTTATTTACTTAGCAATCATTATTTTTATTCTATACCTCTATATAAAAATGCTTTTTGAATTTGGCTTATAAATAGATTTCTGGTAAAAAAAATATCAGACCTGAATTCGTATAATAATCACATCAATCTACTTTTAAAAAATAAGCCGCAAAGCCCAGCCAACTTACCACTAACAAAATCCAAGCTAAAAAAGACTGTTTATAAACAACTTGGGGAGAGCTAGCTAGCTCAGGTTTTTGATCTGCTGAACTCAATTTAAGAGAAACTTTATTCAGTTTTTTATTTAGCTCTCTAGTTTTAGATTTTTGCTGTTTTTTAAAATGATCAATACCCTTTTCTATTCCTTGGGCAATTAATTTGGTTTGTTCTTTAGTTTGTCCTGGTCGCTGAGTTGCTTTTGCAACTTTTATTGCCTCATCTTGTGTTTGTTCCGATACTTTTTGATATCTACTACTTTTAGCCATTATTCTTGTATCCTGTATGGTTCTAGCTGAATACTCAACACTTTATGCCCCAACATAATAATTTTACCGTTATAACGCTCATTACCCGTCGAACTAAATTCAAATTGATAAGATCGCCATATTTTAAGCACGCCATCTTCATCACGTTTAAGCCACTGTCCATTTAATGCAACATATTCATCCAATAACATGACACTCATTTTCTGACAATACCTGGCAACTGCCATAAAAGCCACATCCCTTGCTTTCATAGCTTGAATCCAATAGAACCCAATCAATAACAACAATGTAATAAGAAATATATCTATCATAATTAATAGCAATGTTACCGTTAAGTGTGGAATTTTTTAAATGCTTTGATCGTTCTTAAGCCCTCCCTTGCTGGGTTTGGGTGACGACTGCATGGATGCAGAAGGTAGAGCAACGCATGGAGCAGTTGCCGAGGAGAAATAAAACAATTCTCTTTTTCAAAATTCTTTT
>JAGLUC010000191.1 GCA_023134955.1 Methylococcales bacterium
TATTTCAACTTCTCCTCACCCAAACCCTCTCGGCAATTGCTCCTGCATTGCACTACTCACCTATATCCGTGTAGGCATCCAGCAAGAGAGGGCTTAAGAGCAGAGTCAAATACGCTGAGTAGTTACAAATAAATAAAGATTAATTTAATTAAACAACTATACTTCATTACTTTAGATTCGGATATTATTACTGAGAATAGACAATGTCAGAAGAAAAAAGATCTTATAGGACAAATTTAACCTCACGTGGACTTATTTACATGGGGGGAGAGGAATTACAAATTATAGTCAAAAATTTGTCAATTACTGGTGTAATGGCTGAATTGGAAGATAGTAGTTCCTTAAAAGATATTAAAGATGTATTTCAAGTCATTAAAGCGACACCTGTTATTGATATTTATTTACCAGAAATGCGCCTTGCAGGTGATGCTGAAGTGGTAAGAGCTGAAATGGATGGCGAAAATATTGTTTTATTTATTGAATTTAAAGATATATCTTATGAGGTTGATAATGTACTTTATAAGCGAAAAGCCTATAGAAAAAACATAGCAGGACGTGGTCAAATTGTTTTTGATGGTGTTAAATATAAATTTAACACAGAAAATGTATCAGTCGATGGCTTGATGATTCATTTGAAAGAAAAAATTGAAGTTGAAAAAGGTGTTAAAACTATTTTTGATTTTAAGCAACTGGCTTTACGGGGTGTAATTAAAGTGGTATGGGTTGATCATTGTGATGATGGTTCGACTTTAATGGGACTTCAATATGAGCACTTGGAGAAAGATCATGTTAGTGGTATTCCTGCATTTACCTCTCTTCCAAGCGATTAAGCTGTTTTTGGTCATATTTCTATAAAATCATATGAGTTTTGTATCAAAATGGTGTTGGGAGTTATTTTTACCTTTTACAGGACTATTATTAACCCTCTCTTTTGCACCCTTTAATTATTCCTATTTAGCCCTTGTTTCGTTAGTTTTTATTTTTTTTTCCTGGTTGAATGTTTCCCCCTTTCGTGCAGCATTGCGTGGCTATCTCTTTGGATTAGGCTTATTTGCTAGCGGCATTTCCTGGGTTTATATCAGTATTCATGATTATGGTGGTGCACCTGCAATTGGAGCCGCTTTATTAACAGGGCTGGTTATTTGTTTTTGGGCTATTTTTCCAGCATTAACCGCTTACCTCTCTGTCAAATTGACAGCAAAAAAAAATAAAGATAAGTTAATTTGGGTTATTCCCTTTATCTGGATACTGATAGAGTATTATCGCGGTTATTGGTTGCTCAATGGTTTCCCCTGGTTGCAAATTGCCTATACACAACTGGACACGCCATTAAAGGGCTTTGTGCCAATACTTGGTGTTTATGGCACAGGTTTTTTGTTTGCTATAACCGCATCCATTATTGTTGCTGGATTTAAACAATATCTAAAATATAGTTATGCCTTGGTGTTAGTACTATGCATGTGGGGGACAGGAGCCTATCTACAAACCATTAAATGGACTGAAAAGGTGGGAAAGAGTATTACTGTTAGTCTTATTCAGGGGAATATTGCACAAGATCAGAAATGGTTACCTAAAAATAGAATAAAGACCTTAGTTAAATATCATAAAATGACCGCCCAGAATTGGGATTCAGATATTATTATTTGGCCAGAAACAGCGATTCCTGCTTTTCTATCACAAGTACAAAAGATTTTTTTAGATCCTCTTTCTGCTCAGGCTAAGGCTAATAATACGGATTTAATTGTGAGTTTACCGACTAAGAATCAGAATAATGAGTATTTTAATGTTGTATTAACGCTAGGTAAGCAGGAAGGGCGTTATAACAAAAATCACTTATTACCCTTTGGTGAATATTTACCTTTACAGCCAGTATCAGGTTTTATTCTTAAATCTCTTGGTATTCAATTAGGCACATTTACTTCGGGTGGTAATGATCAGAAATTATTAGTGGCTGGTGGCTATCCTTTTGCCACTTCAATTTGTTATGAAGATGCTTTTGGAGGCGAAGCAATTAGAAGCTTGCCAGAAGCTGCTTTTTTGGTAAATGTGACTAATGACGCATGGTTTGGTGATTCAATTGAACCGCATCAGCACATGCAATTGGCTCAAATGAGAGCATTGGAAACCGGACGTTATATGCTCAGGACAACAAATACGGGTATGACAGCAATTGTTGCTCCAGATGGACAAATCATTAAAAAAGCCCCAATGTTTAAGCAAGCTGTATTAACGGGCAATATTTTTCCAATGACTGGAATGACACCTTACGCCAGGTTGGGTGATGGCAGGATTATTTTAATATTAGCTATTTGTTTGCTGCTTTTGTTGTTGTGGATTAAGAGGAAGTGAGACTTGAGTCTCGCCTGATTACATACGGGAGTAAAGTCTCACTTCCAAATTAATTTATTGTAAGAGCTGTTTTAAATTTTTAGTGAATTTCAACGTATAAAGCGCGGTATTCATCTGTTAATTTGTGAGTCGGCGCGTAGTGAACCAATGGTTGAGAATGCGTATGTGACTCTCTAACTTTGACTGATGGCGATATTTTAGCATTTAAAACGGGCTGACCTTCTGCAATTAACTCTTCAACTAATTGACGAGGTAAATTAGCCTGTTTTTGGTATTGATTAACTATAATGCCTTCTACTTCAAGTTCTTGGTTATGGTCTGCTTTAACTTCAGCAATTGAATTTAACAGTGTATATAAAGCATCTCTGGAAAAAGAATCGCAGTCAAATGGAATTAAGCATTTTTCAGCCGCAATTAATGCCGACTGACTATAAAAATTAAGAATAGGTGGAGTATCAATATAAATTGCATCAAAACCTTCTAAACCGTCAAGAGCCTCTTTTAACTTAAAAATTTTATATCTGGATTCTAAGCGACTTTGTAGCCCTTCAAGTTCAGGGTGGCTAGGAAGAACAAAGAGGTTAGGGAAAGGCGTTTCATGTATAGCAGTATCAAGTCCCTCTTTACCTCCGCCAAAAAGGGTGACACCTAAACAGTCTTTATAAAAATGTGTAATCGTTTTATCAGGGTCAGAGACTTTACTACCCAATAAATACTGGGTTGAATTCCCTTGAATATCTAAGTCGATAACCAGTGTTCGTTTGCCTTCAATAGCACTGATGGCGGCTAAATTACAGGTGATAGTTGATTTTCCTACACCACCTTTTTGATTAAAAATGACCCTGCGCATATTATTCTCTCGTTAAATCAAACAGATAAAGACTGCATTATAATACTTAAACCAGTAATATCAACTGCGAGAGAAGTTTTTTGTGCCGCAGTCAGGGCATTCAGGTATCTCACTGGTTGTTTTAAAGGCAATTTGTTTACCACAATTGTCACAAGTAAATGTACCTGGGCCAGTAATATCACCACTATGATAAAGGTGATATTTCTTCGCCTGATTCTCAATTTTTGCTAATTCAATACGTGTTTTATCAGCAATACTGATGAAGGCATCCAAGGCAAAATTTTCCAGCAATTCAATATCAAATTTAAACCATTCTGAAAGTGAATTATTGCCACTTACGGCAGGAGTGTAACTGGCAGCATGTTCCAGGTCACGCATTAAAAAATCAGATATTTGATTAATTTCATCCTGAGTTAAGCCCCCTAACTCACTGGTTTTTTCTTTAGCAATCTCCAACGCATCAGCAATTGAGTGCAATGAATCATCCATTACTTCGTATAAATGCTCCATAAGATTGTTATAGGCATCGATATGTTTTTTATCGCTCATGATGTTCCCCTTAAATAACTGTTTAATTGGTTTTTATTACTCTAGGTTTATTTTAACGCTTTTGAAGCTATAAATACGAGAGGCTTGGAAAAAATAAGCAATCAGTCTTTTTATAGATTTATTGGTCATCGTGTAAATTTTATCTGACAACGCTTGAGTGATGTATAACTCGTATTCTTTGTGAAAGTAACTTGCTTAGAAATGATATTCTCGTATTCTCGTTCCCATGCTCCAGCGTGGGAATGCATACCAAGTTACCATTTATCACAAACCTTCAACAGCCCGTCCTTACCTGTGTAATTTTTAGCACCAGAATACCGCCAATGGTTTTCTAAAAACAGGAATTCAGTGTAATACCGTTAGGGTAATAAATGGAGTAGCTCAGGATTTGTTCTTTTATAGCGAGACCTGTCCGTTATTTAAGTTCCGTATGTATTCCCACGCAGGAGCGTGGGAACGAGAAAACATATTTTTTTTTAGTTTACTATTATTTTTTCTAGTTGATCGCAGAGAGCGAG
>JAGLUC010000192.1 GCA_023134955.1 Methylococcales bacterium
TATTTTTGGAATCGGAAAACCCAGATAAAGATATCTATTTGTATATAAACTCTCCAGGCGGTTCCGTTTCTGCGGGTTTGGCCATATACGATACGATGCAGTTTATTAAACCCGATGTAAGCACCCTTTGCATCGGTCAAGCAGCCAGTATGGGAGCTTTATTGCTCTGTGGTGGTGCAGCTGGAAAACGTTATTGTTTACCTCATTCTCGTATGATGATTCATCAGCCATTGGCTGGATATCAGGGACAGGCAACAGATTTGGAAATTCATACCAATGAAGTGCTAAAAACCCGTGAGCGTTTGAATAAGATCATGGCTTCTCATTCAGGTCAAAAAATTGAGGCAATTCAAAAAGATACAGATCGAGATAATTTTATGGGTGGTGAAGAAGCTGCAAGTTATGGCTTGATTGACTCAGTTCTTAATTCTCGAGAAGAAGCGGTAAGTAGCTCTTAATTCAACTAGACTATAAATAACGACTTAGGGTATGTTATCTCTTAGGTCTTGTCATAGAGTTTAGATAAGATATAGACTGTAAAGTAGTAGAGTTAATGTTATTTAGGCTAATGTTTGAGCTAGTTATTTCTGTAATGAATAGCGAATGAGTAGCGATAGCAACGAGGTGGTTAAATGAGTGATGAAAGTAAGAATGGCAGTGGCGATAAGTTATTGTATTGTTCATTCTGTGGCAAGAGTCAGCACGAAGTCAGAAAGCTAATTGCAGGACCTTCGGTATTTGTCTGCGATGAATGCGTTGAATTGTGTAATGACATCATTCGTGAAGAAGTTCAGGAAAAATCGACTTCAGTTCACGGTAACAGTTTACCAACGCCGAAAGAAATCAATACTGTTCTTGACGAATATGTCATTGGTCAGGGCAGAGCAAAGAAAATTTTATCTGTTGCTGTTTATAATCACTATAAACGCCTTGATGCAGGTCTCAAGAAAGACGATGTTGAATTATCTAAGAGTAATATCTTACTACTTGGTCCTACAGGTTCAGGTAAAACATTACTGGCTGAAACATTAGCACGTTTACTCAATGTTCCATTTACCATTGCTGATGCAACTACGTTAACTGAAGCCGGTTATGTGGGTGAAGATGTTGAAAATATCATTCAAAAATTGCTTCAAAAATGTGATTACGATGTTGAAAAAGCTCAGACGGGTATCGTCTATATCGATGAAATTGATAAAATTTCTCGTAAGTCAGATAACCCTTCGATTACTCGTGATGTATCGGGTGAAGGTGTTCAACAAGCCTTACTTAAACTGATTGAAGGTACGGTTGCTTCTGTTCCGCCACAAGGTGGACGTAAACATCCCCAGCAGGAATTCCTTCAGGTTAATACCTCAAACATTCTGTTTATCTGTGGTGGTGCTTTTGCGGGTTTGGATGCGGTTATCCGTGATCGAACTGAAAAAGGTGGTATCGGTTTTGGTGCTGAAGTTAAAAGCAAAACAGATAAGAAAAACGAAGCTAAATTGTTGCATAAAGTTGAACCAGGCGATTTAGTAAAGTACGGTCTTATTCCTGAATTCATTGGTCGTTTACCGGTCATTGCAACGTTGGACGAGTTAGATGAAGAGTCTATGGTTCGAGTTTTGACAGAACCTAAGAATGCAGTGACTAAGCAATATGCTAAATTGTTTGAACTGGAAGGTTCTGAGTTAGAATTTA
>JAGLUC010000193.1 GCA_023134955.1 Methylococcales bacterium
GGCTACAATATGTGCTAATAAAAGAGTGTCGAAATACCCGGCCAGAACTTTTGGGATGATTAATAGTTATAAAATAGCCTGATTTGAGAGCGTTAAAAAAATCTGTGTCAGTGATTATTAAATGTCTGAAATTTCTCTAATCGTTAACTGGGATAGGCTGACTTTCAGTATATTTATAGACAGTGATGTTGTAAGAGCGTCCGCCCTTACAGACTACATTAGTATTAGCTACTAAGATACATTTCTAAAATTGTTTTAGTGCGAATATTGCCTTGACGCATTATGCTTACAAGGTTTTCAAAAAATTCACGCATTAATAAATAGCCTTCTGCCGGATTATTATCCATAAATTGAATTAATTTTTGACCATTAACCTTGGCAATTGTACATTTAGTTGATGCTAATACTTTTGCACTACGGGGTTCTTTGTCAAATAAAGAGAATTCGCCGAAAATATCGCCTGCTTTTAGTCTGGCCAGGCCTAGTCCTTTATTCTCCATTGCAGTATCCAGGCTTTCTGATAAATCTGTACGGACTTCTAGTTCTCCGTTTAAAACGATGAATAAATCATTGCCCGCATTATTTTCTTTCATGACAACATCCCCCTGCTTGTATCGTTTTTCAGTCCAATTGACCTGTTGTATGAAAGAGGGGTTAGTTAATAACTCTTGTAGGCTCATAATTGTCCGCTTAGGTAAATATCAATAGAGTGGCTTTGATTAGTAACAGTTTTAAAGATTAATAGAGCTATTGTAAAGGAAAAAAACAATTATAAACTCTAATAAGATCACTCTTTTCTGCGTAATGTTGTGTAGGGCATTAGATGAATGCCTTTTCTTAATAAGGATAGAGCTATTTTTTCACCATAATTCAGGTGGTTGCGTTGAGCGACATGTAAAGGGACGGACATGGTTATTTTAACTGTATTGTCTAATTGAACTACCATACTGGCATAGCCTCCTAAAACAAAATATTCAATAATAGTGCCTGAGAAAGGGTTTTCTTTATCACCATTTGATTGTCGATGACGGCGGTGTAATAGTATATTAGTGGGTTGTATCATCCAGCAAACCTTTTCTGCTATAGGGTAATTACTTTGAAGATTGGCCTCCAGTGTTAAATCATGCCACTGCAATAGGGTTTTTTGTTGATCATGATCGTGTTTAATAACCGTGGCAGTAAAAATATTTTGTTGATCCATTAATTTTGCAACCAGGGCCGTTTTGGGTTGTGCAGATACTTCATTGGGTTTGCCAGATTGTAAAGTAATGCCTTTATGCAAGATATATAGTTTATCAGCCAGTAAACTGGCTTCTTCCAGGTCATGAGTGACAATAATAATGGGAATAGAGAGTGAACGGCGTAATTCGATTAATTCTCGATATAAACGGCGGCGGGTCACCTGGTCTACACTGGAAAATGGTTCATCTAATAATAGAACTTTAGGCTCACGAGCTAAAGCTCTGGCAACGGCAACCCGTTGCTGCTGTCCACCTGATAAGGCTCTTGGATACCGTTGTTCTAGTCCTTCAAGATGCACTTTTTTAAATAAAGCCAGTGCCTGTTTTTTTGCTTGCTGCTTTGCCTGTTTAGGTAATGCTTCCATGACATTTTGCAGGGCTGTGAAATGTGGAAATAAAGCATGGTTTTGAAATACCAGTCCAACAGAGCGCTGGTAAGCGGGTTTCAATTTTTTATTCGAACAATCTGACCAAATTTCATTTTGACAATTAATTACAGCATAGGCAGGTTTATATAGACCTGCTATTGAACGTAGTATGGTGGTTTTTCCACTGCCTGATGGTCCGACTAATGCAACAACTTCACCTGAACCACAATGTAATTCAACATCCAGGGGAATAGGGGAGGCTTGCTTCAAGCGTATATCAATACCTGGATTATCCATGATGCAGTTTATTTTTGTCGCTAATGATGTAAGTAACAGTAATGGTGATGATTGAAAAGGCTAGTAGTGAAGCGGACATGATGGCGGCGGCGTTATTATCAAAAGCCTGCACACTGTCGTAAATTGCGATGGCAATTGTTCTGGTTTCACCTGGAATATTTCCGCCCACCATCAGTACCACACCAAATTCTCCCAAGGTATGGGCAAAGGTCATCACCATTGCAGTTACTATACCTGTCCAGGCTAATGGCAATTCTATACGCCAAAGCACTTTGAACGGAGGCATACCACAGCAACTTGCAGCTTCCCTTATTTCTCTGGGGATGGCTTCAAAAGCACGTTGGCAGGGTTGAATGGCAAAAGGGAGATTGAATAATAGCGATGCAATAAGTAATCCTTCAAAACTGAATACAAAACTGCGATCAAATAAAGTATTGAGCCAAATACCAGGAATTGATTCTGCTCCGAGCCCTATTAATAAATAATAACCTAAAACAGTAGGGGGGAGGATAAGAGGAATGGCGAGTAATGCTTGAATAACACTTTTACCAGAAAATTGTTTATAAGCTAATAATCGACCAAAATAAATACCTGTCGGTAATAAAAATGCAACGGTTAAAGTACTTAGCTTGATTGATAAAAACAGTGCCTGCCAATCCATGTACCTTCCTGAGTGAAAAAAGTTGTTTTAATATGATTTTAAATTTAGCCTTACAGCTATATAAGTTTAGATTCTGTATCTGTAAAAACTGCACGAAGCCAGGCTATATCTTTAATTTCAATCTGCTTGCCTTTTACTAAGATTAAGTTTTTTTGTTGAAATGTGGTTAATAATCGACTGACTGTTTCTAGTGCTAAGCCAAAGTGATTGCCTATTTCTTGGTGGGTTAATGATAAAGTGAACTTAGAAACTGAGAACCCTCTTCTTTTTAATCGATCAGATAGACTGATTAAAAAATGAGCTAAGCTTTCTTCTGCGGGTGTTTTGTTTAAAACAATGTATTCTTTATCAGTATTTGTTTTTTCACTGCTTTGGCGAAAAAGTTCTTTGGTTAATATGGATATGTTTTTAAACAGCTCATCAATTTTTTTTGTGGGTAATTGGCAGAAACTGAGTGTTTCTAGCGCAATCGCAGAACAATTATATTTTTCATTAGAAAAACCATCAAAGCCTAATAACTCACCAGGTAAAGGTATATTCAGGATATGCTCAGTACCGTGATGATCATTAGTTACTAGTTTTACTGTGCCTGATTTCATATGATTAAAACAAACCAGCAAAAGGCTGGACTGTCACATTTTCCCCAGCTTTAACAGATGATCTATCATGTTCAAGAATAATAAATGCGTTGGCCAGGCTCATGGAACTGAGTATGCCAGAACCTTGTTTCCCTGTAGTTTTTACAGTCCAGATTCCTTTATTATCTTGTTGTAAAATAGCACGGACAATTTCTGTACGACCTGGTTTTTTTCTAATATTTTCAGTGCTTTTAATTTGTAGCTTAGGGGCAATGACTTGGTCTTTTATGCCTAGCATGTGTTCTATAGCCGGGAGTACAAATTGATAAAAGGTCACCATAACGGCGACCGGATTGCCAGGTAAACCAAAAAAAACACTGTTGTTAATATGCCCAAAAGCGAGTGGTCTTCCAGGTTTTATAGCTATTTTCCAGAAATCAACTTGCCCCGATTGTTGCAGTGCCGTTTTGGTATGGTCTGCATCACCTACTGAAACGCCGCCAGAGGAGATAATTAAGTCGGCGTGTTGGCTGGCTTGGTTAAATTGCGCTAATAATGTTTCGGGATTATCTTCTATG
>JAGLUC010000194.1 GCA_023134955.1 Methylococcales bacterium
AGACTATTTTGTAACTGACTTATCTGTGTTTTAACAGTAGGCAAATACAAATGATAAAGATTAATAATTAAAGGAATTGTTTGTATGCCTATTGCGCTTTCAATGACATAAACTGAATAAAAAAACAGTAAAAATATAAATTAATTTATACATGGAGTTAAGTCCATAAAAATATTAATAAAATAGGCTAATGATAGCGTTGAGAAGGTGTTTAAAGCCTCTATCTGAATGTTAGCATAGCTTTGAAAAATAGATGTAAATATATTTAGTATTTG
Organism: Methylococcales bacterium; assembly: GCA_023134955.1. Lineage (GTDB taxonomy): Bacteria > Pseudomonadota > Gammaproteobacteria > Methylococcales > Methylomonadaceae > QPIN01. The sequence continues at coordinate 276 of JAGLUC010000194.1, forward strand.
ACGAGCTATTTATAACTAACTATTATCGGATAAGCTTGAAAATACTCAAGTTTATAAATCAATGATTTAGGTGTAAAAAGAGTATATTATAGCTTTACGGTTTAAATAAGCATGCCTATGCCTAATTATAATAAATGGGTATCAATGAGGGGGGAGTAAAAATGAAAAAAATAATAAGTTCCGAAATAACAAAGTCTTTGGGTTATTTTGTTAAGGAAATATGTGGCAAATTTAAGGGGAAAAATAATCACAAACAGGTGGGGATTTTATGGTCTGTATTGTTCTTAAGTCTAATTGTGCCAGCAACAGTGAATGCTCATCGGGGTGCAAGAAACGAAGTGGATACTTGTCGGTTTTCCGTAGGTACTGAGGTTATTCATTTTACTGCTTATACACCTACCTTTAGCGGTGGTACTGGTTTTTGTCATGCTATTCCAAATATAGGACTGACTCATTTGGTCTTTGATTATGAAGGAAAAAAACTTCGTAATACTACGGTTGAGTTTGAAATAACTAAAGAACCAGAAGGAACTAGAATTTTTTATCAAAAACCCGAAAAGATTAAAAAGGGAAGTATCGATGCAAAGCTTGATTTTAATACGTTTGGGGCGGGTGATTATTTAGCGCATGTGACAATTTTTCATCAAGGAGAAAAATTAGACTCCCATCTGCCCTTTTCCATAGGTGTTGAATCTGTGGGTAGTGGAATTCCAACTATTGTGATTATTATGTTGTCTTTGGTGGTTATTGTATTTCTAGGTATGATTGTAATGTCTAGAAATGATGGTAAACAAGCAGGTTAAAAGATAATGAGTAACTTGAGTTAAAGTTTTCTAAATAACCGTGTCAATTGAATAAAAATACCTCTGACACTGTGGTGCTAGTAGTGCGTCAATGTTGTAGGCGAGTAAAAAACAAATTGGCTCTTAAGCCCTCTCCTGCTGGAGAGGGAGGGGTGAGGAGAAACCAAACAATTCTTTTCTTCAAAATCCTGTTAATTATTCAATAGGTAAAAATATATTGAATTACATGCTTTTTATTTCTCCTCACCTAAATCCTCTCGGCAATTGCTCCTGCATTGCTCTACTCACCTAGATCCATGTAGGCATCCAGCAAGAGAGGGCTTAAGAACAAGAACTCGTCAATACAATATTGATGGGCTACTAGGGGTGTTTTTTTATAAAATTAGAGGTTTTTGTATTATTTTGCTCTGAAGAAAAAATTTATTTCGTACAGAAACTGTCATCATTTAAAAATTATACAAGGATAGAGTGGAGAGTAATTTGGATCTTAATAACAGGTCGATGCATTTATTAAAAACGCTGGTTGAAAGATATATTGAAGAGGGTCAGCCCGTAGGCTCAAAGGCGCTGGCAACAGATGCAGGTATTAAATTAAGTCCAGCGACTATTCGTCATGTAATGTCAGATTTGGAATCCTTAGGCTTGATTCATTCTCCGCATACTTCAGCAGGACGAGTACCAACAGTCAGTGGTTATCGCTTGTTTGTTGACTCTTTATTGACAGTTAAGCCTCTTGAGTCAAATGCTGTGAATCAATTTAGGAGTGAGCTAAAAGGTGCTACGGATGAGGCTGAAGTGCTTAACAAAGCCTCAAAATTATTGTCAGATGTTACAAAAATGGCGGGTGTAGTGACTTTGCCTAAGCAAGAAATGGTCTGCTTGCGACATATTGAGTTTTTGCCTTTATCAAACACAGGTGTTTTAGTCATTTTTATCACCAATGAAAAGGAAGTCCATAATAAAATTATTCAGACTGTAAAAAAGTTTACTGAGTCTGAACTGCTTAGTGCGGCAAATTATTTAAATTCTATTTATTCTGGCTGTAGCTTAACGGCCGTACGTGAATCTATTTTTAATGAGTTGCAACAAGATCAACAACGTGTAAATCAAGGAATGATTGATGCTGTACATATGGCTCAAATGGCTTTTGAGCAACCAGAAAAAGAAGATTATGTGATAAGTGGTGAAACAAATTTGATGGGTTTTAATGAATTATCAGATAGAGATCACCTGAAACAATTATTTGATGCTTTTAGCCAAAAACAAGGAGTCATTGATTTACTGGATCAATGCCTGGTGACAGATGGCGTACAAATATATATCGGTGAAGAGTCAGGTTATCAGGCCTTTGATCAATGTAGCCTGGTCACCTCATCTTATGCAATAAATGATGAGACTGTGGGTGTTCTGGGTGTGATAGGGCCAACACGCATGGCCTATGAAAGAATAATTCCATTTGTTGATATAACGGCAAAATTATTAGGTGCAGCCTTGAATCCGAAATGAACCTCCCCCATGATAGAAAGAAATGTTTAAAAATAAAATTTTAGGAGTTATTTAATGACTAATGAGCAGGGGTCGTCCGCAGCAAAAAAGGATAGTGATTTGATCGAAGAGGTTCTTGAGCAAGCTGATGAAATTGATACAAATATTGTAGAAAAGGCTGAAGAAATAGAAGATAAGGTTGAAGTTGAAGAGCTAATTGAGGAAAATTTACAAAAACGATTAAAACAAGCTGAAAACAAAGCAACTGAAAATTGGGATAAAGCACTACGTATACAGGCAGATATGGAAAACCTGAAAAGACGTACCCAAAAAGATTTAGAAAATGCCCATAAATATGGCCTGGAAAAATTTGCTAAAGAATTACTTTCAGTCATCGACAGTCTGGAATTAGGTATTCAGGCATCAACTAGCGATGCGCCAGAAGTGGTTGCCTTACGAGAAGGTAGTGAGCTGACAATTAAACAGTTTGAATCGGTTTTTGCAAAATTTAATATCGAAGCGATTGACCCAACGGGAGAAGCTTTTAATCCAGAAGTGCATCAAGCAATGACCATGCAACCTAGTGCTGATGTTGAGCCTAATACAGTGCTTAATGTGTTTCAAAAAGGTTATATTCTTAATGGTCGATTAATTCGTCCGGCTATGGTTGTAGTATCTCAAGCAGTTAAAGCGCCAGAGGTTAAGATTGATAAATCAGAAGATGATCCAATAAACCTGAATGAGCAGGCTTGAAAATACTAAAAGCAACCTCATATTATAAAGCATACAAAATATTAATTAAGTTTGGAGAATCAAATGGCTAAAATAATCGGAATCGATTTAGGA
>JAGLUC010000195.1 GCA_023134955.1 Methylococcales bacterium
TAAATTCATCTGTAATTAATAATGAGATGTTGAATTGCGTGAATCTGCCTGTTTCACGTTTGATCCTAATAAGGTCTAATAAATCAGGGTGTTTCATATCAAATGTAAGCATTTGCGCCCCTCTACGTCCTCCTGCTGAGGCTATTGTAGAACACATTTTATCGTATACTTCTAAGAATGGTAACGAGCCTGTAGTGGTAGCTCCTGCTCCATTTACAACTGCACCTTTTGGTCTGATGGTAGAACCCTCATAACCAATACCACAACCAGCTTTTAATGAGATAGCAGCCTTACTTAAACCATCGAATATCCCTTCAATGGAATCAGTCAATTTTTGGCTAACCACACAATTTATAAGTGATGTGGCTGGTTTATACTTCTCTGCCCCAGCATTAGACATAATACGTCCTGCTGGTATAGCACCATTACGCATTGCCCATAAGAACTCAGTAAACCAATGCTCTGCTTTCACTTCATCTTTAGACAGAAACTTTGCTACACGTCTATAAGAGTCGTCAATATCGGTATCTATAGCTTCTCCTTTCTGGTTTTTTAACCTATATTTGGTATCCCAAATATCTTCAGAGGCGGCTTGCGTAGGCACATACATACTAAACACCTACCTGTTCTGGACCAATTAACGAGAATAAATGGCTTCTAGCTTCTTCAGGGTAATCCATAATAAATAGATGGAATTTAGAGAATAAGTCTGCTTTAGCTTTTTCAATATTAGCTTGTTTTAACTTAATCCTATCAGCCCACTCAATATCAGTCTCTTCACGTTCAAAGAAAATGGTTTGAATAATCTGCCCATCTACAACTTTAAATTCAGTGTAGAGGGCATCTGCTCCCATTTCTGTATGTGTATGTGTATGTTCAAATTCTTCTGCAAATTTAGTCTTCTCATCCAAAGCGTCTAAAAAACTGAAACTTAATTTAGGTACTACGCCTTGTGTAACGATCTCTCTTGTTGATTGTCTTGATTCTTGCATCTGTTTTCCTTTTAAAATTGAGCTGTAAATGCTACAGCAGTTAATTAGCTTTGTCTTTTAGAACATTTATAGCAGGTTCCCGTAATTAAAAGGTGTAATTACTTTAGGTTTAAGTTTTACAGTAAAACCTTCTATATTATAAACAAAGGTACTTTTTTCTAAAGAAGTCTCTTTTGTAAAATCAGTTGGATCAAGTGTTAATCGAATCCAATCTGATTCTTCGTCATCTACAGTTAAATCTTCTTTAGTGTAATCCACACACATCCTAGAAAAAATATTACCTGTAATTTCTGTATCCCACCTAATAATCTTTGTAGTGGGGTGCGAGAGTTCCACTGTATAAGCTTCTTCAGAAGAATCTGGCTCAATATTCAAAAAAGACAGTGTATCGCCAGGTTCAGTACCATATCTTAAACACTCTTCAAGTATTGTCTTTAGCATATCAAAATTAAATGCTTTAAATAATTTTGAAATAATTAAAATTTTATTAGTTAAATTTGGGGCTGTATCCTGACAAAATTCTCTAATACAATTTTCATCTAAACCTTTATATGATAAATGGTAATAAATCCTTGACGGCCTATTAAGTAAATTTTGGTTGATTTTGAAGTCAGCATTACATGTTAAAATAAACAACTTTTTAACCATAGTAATCCCGTCAAACAATGTCAGTAATGCTTGTTGTTTGTCATCAGCATAAACTTTCTCAAATTCATCAAATAAGATAATACACTCTTCATCAATAGAAGAAATAAACTGATTAAATATAGTACCTGTATAAGGTTCGTTTACCAAAATAACGGGTAAATTTGCTTGTTTAACAACTAATTTGGCTAATTGAGTTTTACCAGACCCTTTCTCTCCTGACAGAAGTATACCTGTAGATTGTTTTCTATCTTTAAATGTGCTAAGAATTCTTTCCGCTTTTTCAGTAATGTCCCCATATAGTTTAGGTGGGATAATGAAATCAGTTGCTTTTTCTAAAAAGAAATTACTCCCCATTTCATTGAATTTTAAAACGTAGTTTATAGGTTCTAAGGTTTCTCTAATATCAACTGAGCTTTCTGGGGTAATAGTAACAGTAGATCCTGTGTGGATGTAATAAGTCATTTTTCTTCTTTAATTTTTGTAGTAAAGTAATCAGAGGACAAAGCCCTCTTATATAACCTAATCCTATAGCCCTAGAATCACTTCTAAGAAGGTTATAAGAGTTAGGTAGCTATTTGTTTGTTATTCAGGTGGAAGAGGTTTAGGCATCCAATGAGTAGGCTGGTATATTCTTGTGCCTTTCAAGCTGTTCAATAGCAGTTTCAAGGTTTACCTCCAGAACCTCACCGTTTTTTATTGCTTTTGAGAATTTAACATGTTCCCAGCAGACAGGAAATTGAACTATTATGCCTCTAGGATTATTTGGATTTTCTTTATAAAAATAATTGGTTTTTTTTTTTTTCAGGGTAGGGTGGTGGTACACTTTGCTCTGTCGCTTACTGCTTTATTGTTTGCTTATGTAAGCATCAATATCTACTTTTGCACTCTCTAATAATTTTTCTAAATATACTGCCCAGTTTTTTCCTTCTTTTTCTAAGAAACTTGCAATCGCTTTATCTGTACACTCTATTGCATAGAAGCGTACACCGCTGTAGTCGTCTTTAATTCCTTTTTTCCATTTTGCTATTACATCCTTGTCTGAATGAGCAAAAATTTTGGGATGCGATACTGTTAGCTTGTTGTTATTTCTGTCTTTTGATGATTTATAATCTACGGGTGTTGCAATATATATTTGTATTTTCATTTTTAATCTCCTTTTTTTCTTGCAATTTCATTTTTTAAAACTTGAATGGCATCGTTTTCTGTTGCCGATTTTCCTAATGACCAGCCTTTAACTATTTTGGTTGAGCTGCTTGCCATGCAAGATACGCCAGTTCTTTGGCACACTCATTATCAACATCGTAAATACGGTGTCGGGTATTATCCATCCACCACTCTTCAAATTTTTTACACATATTAATTCCTAGTTTACAAGTAACGCTTCTATTTCTTCTGGTGTGAAATCAGGTTCTTTGTTATTTACATTGCCTACACGAGTTAAACGCATTTTAACTGTGAGTACTTGGTGTGGCATTAAATTAATCTCAAATACGACATTACAAGAGCTGCAATGCTCCATTTCACCAACAACGTATTCTGCTGCACCCGATGGGACTTTATCTAAAGGATAAGTAGCTAAAACGCACTCACCTCCTTTAGTCTGAAATTCAAGCTCTTTTCCACAACTGGGACAAGGTGTTCTAATGGAATCAAACATTCCCATTTTATTCTCCTATTAATCGTCTAAATAAGTAGCAGAAGACACACATATAATTGTTTCTAAAGTGAGTGTATTTATGGTTTCTTGTTGCCGTATAATACTGTTTTTAAGATACTCTAGCTCTTGCTTCTTAGCCATTAAGTCTCTTTCAAGAATAGTTCTCATTTTAGCTAGAGATTTCTTAGCACCTTTTTTAATATAGAAACCGCCTCTTGCCATGTTTTTATGCGAAATATCTACGAAGTCACTGTCAAGATAATAAGCTCTTTTAGCTTCGTCACTCTTGTCAAGATCATTAATATTTGCTAAGAATATTGTATCTAGTTGTTCTTTGGCTTGCGCAATGGTAAATGTCTTAGCCGTGCTACCACACCAGTAAGTATCCGTAAACTTACCGTTTTTAAATATGAATATCTGCGACTTACACCAGTATAAGGTATCTAGGCTTAATTTATATTTTTCGCTGTATTCACAATTGTATGACCAGGTGAATAAATCACCCTCTTTTGGGTTTAACATAATAATTCTCTAATTTATTTGGTTCATACCAGCGGCTGAAAGCCGCATGTACATAATCACAGATGAATACACCTAATCATGCTTAGAAACGCTTCTAGGAGTGTTCACGGACCTAAACAAAGTCATCCCCCTCTTCAAGGGCCTCCCAAGCACAATCTTCACACAACCCCTCGTCATTATCAGCTAAATCAGAATCTACTAATTCAATCCCACACTCTATACACCTGTCTACGTCAAACATTTTCTACCTCCTATGCAAACCTATAAATTAACAAACCCACAAAACTAAGAAAACTTGCACAAATATTAAACCCCTTTAACGCTTCGTATTCACCAACACTACCAAATCTTACCTCCATAAGAGAAAGAAATATCCAAACGAAATTAATAAATAAAATAATTTTAAACATAGTAAATCCTTATTAAAAACAGATAAACCTACAAGCGAGTAGGTTTTTGTTTGTTCAAGTCAGCGGCCGAAGGTCGCCTTACAAATAAAAATAGACACTACCCAATTAAGGATAGTGTCTATGTATTAACCGATTGTATATTGTGAGTTTAATATCTCATTATGGATCCAATCAGCTTGACCTTCCACACCATCACATTTTCTAGTGAATGGCACATGCTCCCCTTTTAAATCACTTAACAAGTCTTGTAAATGGTTTCTCTTAAACATATAAGCTAATTGCTCCCTATAAGACATACACAATTGAGTCATATTGACAGGATGAGCTGAAAATTGGTCATGTACCGTCAATATATCGAACCCTCTATTTACTCTGCAATCTTTCTGAACCAATGACTTAATACCACTATCGCAGCTTTGGATTATATTAGCAGCCAATGGAATATAGTAATCACAAGGTACACCTCTCTCGGTATACTGATATGTAAATGAACCCTGCAAATCATATACCTCTTTGATTCTTAATTGTTTCTTGCACTTAGCTCTACCAGTACCCTTATCAAACGACTTATCAACAGCTTGAACTAGACACTCTTGACCAGCAATATTAGTCCAACCGTATTCACCTGAATGAGGATTCCACGCAGTATTAAGTATAGACAGCAATTCTACGCATCCTGGTGTAAGCACATCTCTTGATTTATGAAAACATCCGTATTCAGGTGTACCTAAACCAAACAGCTCAATGCTTGAACCTCTACTGTTATAGTTGGTAGGCATAATGCAGTATTTCAACTGCTTTCTGGTAAACTGACCAAATTCAATTAAATCTTTAGCTAACTCCTGTTCCATCCAATCGTAAGTATTAGTGTACAAGTCTTGGGCTTTACCTGTATAAATAGAATTGGTTTGTTTCATGGTTTCAATACAACCAGTCAGTGTGCCCATTATCTGCGGTCCTGAACTGCTTGCATCTAATGGCATAGTAAACTTAGTAGGTTTACAGTCAAGCATATCATTAACAGCATTTAGTGTTTTCCAAGCTATATACTCCTCCTTGGCTCCTGCTACTGCTGCTTCAGCATCCATTGAACCTGTAGACCATTCACCTACAAACTTCTTACCGAATTCTATACGTTCTTCCCAAGTACCCTTATTAATATCATTGGTTCCAAGGCAGTTAGCAATAGCTACCATCCACC
>JAGLUC010000196.1 GCA_023134955.1 Methylococcales bacterium
CTATTCTCGGACAGGCTCCTAGGTCTGCCTATTACCCATAAATTAAACGGGACGACATTATGTGTCTTCCCGCAGAGAGAAGCCCTCACACATCATTTGAAGCACGGCATAGCCTTGCCATATTATCTGGTGCCCGGGAGGCGGATCTTTTTTTCGCGCAAGATATCCCCCCATCATGGCGATCAGTTTTACCGCATCACCCAATAACAAGGGTGGCTTCAATCTTTTTTTTCAGCATAGGCGCGTAGCGTTCGACATTCAATCTCACTGAATAGCATGTCAGCAGGAAGTGTAGGCACTTCTCTGCCGAGCAAGGTCATCAACATAATCCGCCAGGCAATGACCAGGTTGATACCAATAGCACGGCGTAAACGCTCAGCAGTTTCATGCGCAAGCTCATCAATGCGACAACCTGACTTAAGCACTCGATGCCAGTCTTCAATACGCCAACGTAGTGTATACCAACGCAGACAGCGTTCAGCGTCACCCGCTGATGTGATATTGACTGTGGTGAGTAAAAACCACTCAACGGCCTGGGTGTCGGGTGGTGGGTTTTCCTCCAATGCATGTACGATAAAGAGGTTAACGGGCTTCTTATCGGCATAATACTCAGGAGGTGGGAGTTGGATTTGCAGAGTCCGTACGGCAAGATCAGCTTGTCGTCCCACTCTGGCAGCCCGAGCCTTTTGTTTGCTTTTTTTGGATCGAGCACTCAGCCTGGGAATGGATACGCGAACCCGACTTTGTACCGGTGACTGTCGAACGGCTGCGAATAACTTAAAGGGTTCTTCTTTGATCTTGCGATTGTGCTGTGCTCGTACTAACAGCTCTACGCCAGAAGCTTTACGCTGTTCATCAAACAGCTCAAAAAAATCGGCCTCCCGATCACACACGTTGATCAACTGTGTTTGTGGCATTTTTCTGGAAAGCTCCACCAGATCACGGTGGTGCTCAATCCATACAAAGGTTTTCTTTTCTTCAATGGGAATCGCCGAGGGTTTCCTGTTGTCATCAGCGGGCCTGACTTCAGGGGCAATACATTGTGACTTGAGGACACCCAACGGAAGTCCATTGGGGGCAATCGCCAGCGTAGAGTGTAAATTAAGCCCGCGCATTTTTGCTCCCGTCTGGTTGGCTTTCAAATCACCCAGACCGCGACATTTATCCAGATTGGTGTAATTCAGTTCACTGCCATCCTGTATACAAAGTACCGTTTTTTGCCCCATCATCCGCCGTGCGGTTCGCTTGCGGTGCGGTGCCAGTATGTTTTCCAGCGTAAACGCAGAGTCTTCCGGTTGGTCTATCATGCGATAGTAGGCTTTGGTGGCAGCCCAGTCTCCTTTGGCGACTCCGCTAAAGGCGCGCGTTGGGTTTTCTGCTTTAGCGGCGGCCACTTTGACCAGCCTGTTACTCAATCGTTTATCGCCCACGGCTGCCCCACCGAACTCATTCTCCGCCCACTGTGCCGATTCCAGACCCTGTGACAGCTCCAATGCTCCTAAACCCGCATCGGGCGATAAACCCAATCGATCCCTGAACTGTTTTTCCAGCACAGTGATATAAATAGCTTTGCGACTCAAACTCGACCGGGTATACCGATCCTGCCTGCCTCGACCTTTTGTAGTACCAATCTCCAGCCAGTTTGCAGCTCGATAGCAGGCTCCTGAGTAGTGACTGATATCCACAAAACTCTCGATAAGTAAGGGTCTGTAGCCGTATTTCTGTTCAAAATCATCAGGCAGTCTGGCCACGCTCATGCTCAGCACTTTTGATGCCAGGTTTTTACAGCTGACGGTGGGGCGGATCAAAAAACGACTCATCCCGACCAGATAATGAAGGTGTGTTTGGCGTTGTTCCCGAGTCCAGCCAATCCATTGATCACGATCTGATAACTGTAAGGCGGGTGCTGCAAAACCAAACCCTCCCAGCCAACCGTGTGCCGAACCAATAAGATAGCGTATTTGTCGACCCACCAAAGGCCCATCCTTTAAAGGATGCTCTTCGATCATGAGCTCATTCCATAGCCGCATCTCATCGTCGGTGCGGACTAAAACCAGTTCCAATTTGTCGATAGCGGTGACATGCGTAGGGACATCAGCAGGCAGTGGAACGGGGGCTGTTAAACGACGAGGTGTTTTTTTACCCAGTTTTTGTTTTAGTGTCGGTAATTCAAAATGCCCGGCAGTCTCCAACTCGCGAAGCGCTTTTAAGCAGCCACTGATTTGTATTTTGCCACTGACATCATAAAACTCAAACTGTTGACAAGTTCGCCTGGCAAGGTCGGTTCTATTCGCAATTTCTTCGCGCTGAAGTAGTTGCTTGATGTATTCTATAGGGACTGGCTCTGATAGAGTCCGCTTGATCTGGTTTTGTGCTTTCATGTGTTAAGCATGAACTACCAGGCAAACAGTGTCCAGTTATCATTTACGGGTAATAGGCAGGCCTAGGTAGAGGTATTAGGAATAATATCTGAAATTGCATTTATATAT
>JAGLUC010000197.1 GCA_023134955.1 Methylococcales bacterium
TCTTCCTTCACCACACGTTCGGAGATAAGGATGGAATCCTCAAAGTTGTAACCATTCCAGGGCATAAAGGCAATCAACATGTTCTGACCTAGTGCTAACTCACCAATATCGGTTGATGGTCCATCAGCCAAAATATCACCAGCATTGACCAAATCACCTGATCTTACCAATGGCTTTTGGTTAATACATGTATTTTGATTTGAACGTGTATATTTAGTGAGATTATAAATATCTACACTAGGCACACCTTTAATCGTTTCTGCTTCATTAACTTTTACAACAACACGAGCAGCATCAACTGTTTCAATAACACCCCCACGTTTTGCCACTACGGCAACACCAGAATCTTTTGCCACAACACGCTCCATTCCTGTACCAACTAAAGGCTTCTCAGCTCTTAAAGTAGGCACGGCTTGACGTTGCATGTTTGAACCCATCAAGGCTCTGTTGGCATCATCATGTTCTAAAAATGGAATAATTGAAGCCGCTACCGATACAATCTGTTTCGATGATACATCCATATATTGCACTGCGTCAGATGATGCTAAAGTAAACTCATCTTTATAGCGTGCTGACACTAACCCTTCCTCTAACTTACCTTTTTTATCCATCGCCACACTTGACTGGGCAATAACAAAATCACCTTCTTCAATAGCTGATAAATAATCAATTTGATCAGTTGCTATACCATCAACAACTTTTCTGTAAGGTGTTTCTAAAAAGCCATATGAATTAGTACGAGCATACACAGACAAAGAATTAATCAAACCAATATTTGGACCCTCGGGTGTTTCAATCGGACAAACACGACCATAATGCGTGGTATGTACATCTCGAACCTCAAATCCTGCTCTCTCTCTGGCTAAACCACCTGGTCCTAATGCAGAAACTCGACGTTTATGAGTCACCTGTGACAATGGATTGTTCTGATCCATAAACTGAGATAACTGACTTGAGCCGAAAAATTCTTTAACTGCAGCAGACACGGGTTTTGCATTGATAATTTCTTGCGGCATGTAACCTTCTGAATCAGCAAGTGTCAAACGCTCCCTAACGGCTCTTTCCACTCGAACCAATCCAACACGAAACTGGTTTTCAATCATTTCACCAACAGAGCGAACTCGTCTGTTACCTAAGTGATCAATATCATCAACATTGCCGTTACCGTTACGGATTGAAATTAATTCTTTTAATACATCAATAATATCATCATTGCTTAATGTACCTTCACCGTCGATCTCTTCTCTTCCTAGTCGACGATTGAATTTCATTCGCCCTACAGCAGATAGATCATATCTATCTGAAGTAAAAAACAGATTTTCAAATAGTTTTTCTGCTGAATCTTTTGTAGGTGGCTCACCTGGACGCATCATACGATAGATCTCTACTAAAGCTTCCAATCTATTAGTTGATGAATCTAATTTCATCGCATTTGAAATATAAGCGCCTCTATCTAAATCATTTACGTATAGAACTTCCAGGTCTGAGACACTCGCTTCAAACAGTTGATCAACCAACTCTTCAGTAATTTCAGTATTTACATTTGCAACTAATTCACCTGTAGATTCATCAACAATATTATGCGCAATAATCTTGCCATATAAATATTCTTTAGGCACTTCAATCTCAGTCACTTTAGCTTTAGTCATTTTTCTAATATGCTTGGCAGTCACTCTGCGACCTTCTTCTACAAGCACCTCACCATTATGCTTAATATCAAAGACAGCCATTTCCCCTCGCAAACGCTCAGGGATAATGTGAAATTTTATACTCTCAGAACTCAGGGTGAATTTATTGGTCTCGAAGAACATTTTAATCATTTCTTCGCTATCGTAACCTAACGCTCTTAACAAAATTGTTGCAGGGATTTTACGCCGTCTATCAATTCTTACAAAAACAGCATCTTTATGATCAAACTCAAAGTCTAACCATGAACCACGATAAGGAATAACCCTGGCATTAAATAACAATTTCCCCGATGAATGCGTTTTACCTTTATCATGATCAAAGAAAACGCCTGGCGATCTATGTAATTGCGAAACAATCACTCGCTCTGTCCCATTAATCACAAAAGTACCATTTTCAGTCATTAAGGGAAGCTCTCCCATATAGACTTCCTGCTCTCTAATATCTTTTACAACCTTTGCAGAAACAGCCGCATCTTTATCATAAATAACCAGACGAACCAGCACTCTTAAAGGCGCAGCAAAAGTTGTTCCTCGCTGTTGGCACTCTCTTACATCAAAGGTAGGCTCACCTAATCTATATTTTACGTACTCAAGTACTGCATAACCAGAATGACTGACTATAGGAAATACACTGCTAAACGCCCCATGCAAACCACGTTCTAACCTTTTTTTAGGGTCGATACCAGATTGCAAGAAACTGGCATACGAGTTTAGCTGTGTTGCCAATAAATACGGGACTTCAAGTACTTCAGTACTTTTCCCAAAATTATTACGAATACGCTTTTTTTCGGTAAAAGAATAGGTCATATCGCTTTCATACCTTCAATCAAGGATTGTTAATATTATGACTAAAATCATTCTGTTGATAATGTTAGTCAAGACTTTCTATAGGGAACGTGTATCAAATAACATCTATATTAAGCTTTATGTATAAATTCAGTTATTTTGTAAATTTAAAATATTTTTCTACAAAACAACTATCATTTAATATAAATTAAAAGCTCTAATTTAAACATTATTTAACTTCCGTTTCTAAACAGTAAAAGGCCGGTAACACAAATTGTCACCAGCCCTACCATTTAAGACCTAGAGTATTGTGTAAAAAAACAAATTATTTGTTACACATCTCTAAATCTGACATCAATCAATTTTATTTGATTTCAGCTGAAGCACCTGCTTCTTCCAGTGTTTTTACAGTCTCTTCTGCTTCTGCTTTACTAACACCTTCTTTAACGCTTGTTGGTGCACCTTCAACAGTTGCTTTCGCTTCTTTCAGACCTAGACCTGTGATTCCACGAACTGCTTTAATAACTGAAACTTTATTTCCCCCGAAAGATGTCATAATTACATCAAATTCAGTTTGTTCTGCACCACCAGCGTCAGCGCCACCAGCAGCAGCAGGAGCTGCCGCTGCAACTGCAGCAGTAACACCAAATTTTTCTTCCATCGCCGAAATTAAATCAACGATTTCCATAACAGTCATGTTAGATACTGCTTCTAGAATGTCTTCTTGTGAAATTGCCATTATCTGATATTCCTCTAAATATAGGTTTTAAATTGGTTTCTTAAGCTTTTATGCAGCTTCTGCTGCTTGCATTTGATCTCTTACAGCAGCCAAAGTACGAGCAAGTTTCCCTACTGGTGCCTTCATTACTGACATGATCAAACTGATACCTTCGTCGCGCGTAGGCAAACTTGCCAAGCGTGCTAACTCAGACACATCAAGTGATTGACCATCAAATGCAATAACTTTAGCGATTAGCTTATCATTGCTTTTTGCAAAATCATTGATTAATCGTGCCGCAGACCCTGGCGCTTCCATTGAAAAAGCAATAATTAAAGGGCCTGACAACCCTTCTTGCATACATTCAAAATCAGTACCAGCAATTGCGCGTTTTGCTAAAGAATTTTTAACAACTCTTAGATAAACACCCGTTTCTCTAGCTGTCTTACGTAGCTCAGTTAGCTCTTCCACGGTAAGACCACGATACTCAGCTGCTACAGCAGATAATGCTTTTTTAGCATACTGAGCAACCTCATCAACAACTACCTTTTTGCTATCTAGGTTTAATGCCACAGATTACCTCCGGTAATTTATTCAGACTCTGGTCTGAATTTAATAAAACACACCCCAATGGATGCACCTTACGGTCCCTCACCAATTTTCCGGTAAAGCTTCCGTCTGCGCTGGCTTATAGTTTCCTATAAATTAAGCTTTTCAGTACCAACGGTCTTTGACGGTTGCCGTAACCGGCAACCCAAAGTTTTTTATACCTCAATACTGCTTTGATCAATACACAAACCAGGACCCATCGTTGAAGAAATAGCAATTTTCTTCAAATAAATACCTTTAGCCGCAGAAGGTTTTGCTTTTTTCAAATCAGCAATTAAGAATTCTAAATTTTGCTTAATAGATGCTTCATCAAACGATACTTTACCTATTGAGCAATGAATAATACCGCCTTTATCTGTACGGTAACGTACCTGACCTGATTTTGCATTTTTTACCGCTGTTGCAACATCAGGTGTCACTGTACCTACTTTAGGATTAGGCATTAAGCCTCTTGGCCCAAGTATTTGTCCTAACTGACCAACGACTCGCATAGCATCTGGAGAGGCAATAACCACATCAAAATCCATTTCGCCTTTTTTAACTTGAGCAGCCAGATCATCCATACCAACAATATCAGCACCTGCTTCTTTAGCCGCATCTGCATTAGGGCCTTGTGTAAATACAGCAACTCTTACTGTTTTACCTGTGCCATGTGGTAACACAGATGCACCACGAACATTTTGTTCAGATTTTCTTGGATCAACACCCAAAACCACACTCACATCAACGGCTTCATCAAATTTTAAGTTAGCAAATTCTTTTAACAAAGAAATACTTTCTGTAATTGAATATTGTTTGCTTTTATCAACTTTAGCTGCAACTAATTTTGCTTTTTTAGATAGTTTACTCACTTACAAACCCTCCACATTCAGACCCATGCTACGCGCACTGCCGGCTATAATTTGTACTGCTGCATCCATATCTGCCGCATTGAGGTCTTGCATTTTTGTGGTTGCAATTTCTTCTAGCTGAGCACGTGTAACAGTTCCAACTTTTACTGTATTAGGTGTGCCACTACCTTTTTTAATTCCAGCAGCTTTCATTAACAAGACTGCAGCAGGCGGTGTTTTTGTAATAAAGGTAAAGCTTCTATCGCCATATACTGTAATAACCACAGGAATTGGAAGACCTTTTTCCACATCACTGGTTTTCGCATTAAAAGCTTTGCAAAATTCCATGATATTTACACCATGCTGCCCCAACGCAGGACCAACTGGTGGACTAGGATTCGCTTCACCCGCTTTTACTTGCAATTTAATATATGCTTCTATTTTTTTTGCCATTTTTCACTCCAAATGGGTTCAAGTGCTTTTCAGCTCCCCAAGATACAAAAATCCCTATCCTTTAAAAGGACAGAGATTTCATCAATAAATACTATTTCTTAAAGTTTTTCTATTTGACCAAAGTCTAACTCGACTGGAGTAGAGCGCCCAAAAATTAAAACTGAAACTTTCAATCGACTTTTTTCGTAATTGACTTCTTCAACATTGCCGTTGAAATCTTTAAACGGCCCGTCTATAACTCTTAATGCCTCACCCACCTCAAACAACACTTTCGGTCTAGGCTTGTTCACACCTTCTTCAACTCTATTAAGAATTGTATTTGCTTCTTTATCAGAAATAGGTGCCGGTCTATCTGATGTACCTCCTATAAAACCAAGTACCCGAGGAATATTTCGAACCAGATGCCAGGTTTCATCAGTTAATTCCATTTGAACTAAAACATAACCAGGAAAAAATTTTCTTTCACTTTTACGCTGCTGCCCCATCTTCATCTCTACGACTTCTTCCGTAGGAACCAGGATTTTACCAAAATGATCTTGCAGACCTTCTAATTCAATTTTTTCTTCCAGTGCCAATTTAACTTTGTTCTCAAAGTTTGAATAAGCATGTACTACATACCAACGTAAAGCCATTACTTACACCTGACCTGTCAAATTACGAATACCCCAAAACAGGAACATATCTAAAAACCACAAAATCAAACCAACGATTATAACCATTCCAAACACCAACAAGGTTGTTCTCATTGTTTCATCTGTTGTTGGCCAAACAACCTTTCTGACTTCTTGCTTTGCTTCAAGTGCAAAAACCCAAATATTTCTACCTATATTGGTGGTAAACATAATCCCTAGAGCCACAAGTATTACAGCTACCAATGCCAACACTCTATAAAGTAAAGTAAACCCGGGTATATCTGCAAAATAATAAAAGGCCATTACACCTGCCACTACAAATACAAGGGACAAACCTTGCTTTATAACATCAAATACTTTTGATGTATCTTCCGCCTGTGTGTTCATTTATATACTTAGAAAGTTAATGTTTGAGTTATCTTCTGAATGGCAGGCCAGGAGGGACTCGAACCCACAACCTGCGGTTTTGGAGACCGC
>JAGLUC010000198.1 GCA_023134955.1 Methylococcales bacterium
TTATCCACAGGTTCTGTGGGTAACTTTATTTATTTAAGCATACTAGATACTTACCTATTTTTCATAGAAAAAACATCATAAATAATGGCTAATTCTACTACCCAAAACCTGCTGATTATTAAGGTAGCTATTGCCATTCCTATAGATAAATTATTTGATTATTTAGCACCCCAAAATATTAATCATATTGCCATTGGCACTCGCGTTATTGTACCTTTTGGAAAATCCAAAAAGGTTGGCTTTGTTGTTGATAAAAGTAAAAATAGCGATATAAAAATTGACCGTTTAAAACAAGTTATCGAAGTTCTTGATGATGCTCCTTTAATCAATAAAAAAGATTTTCAACTGTTACAGTGGGCCAGTCGTTATTATCATTACCCTTTGGGTGAAGTTTTTAGTGCTGCTTTTCCTGTTTCTCTCAGAAAAGGTAAAAAAGCCATACTCCCACAACAAACAGTTTATAGGCTATCTGCCAAGGGCGAATGTTTAAACGCTGAACAATTAAAACGCACTCCTAAACAACAACAAATATTTCAGTTGATTCAGTCGGCTAAATATTTATCATCTTCTATTCTCAGTCAAACTGAAACAAACTGGCGACCTGCTATTAAAACATTACTGGCTAAAGATTTAATATTGGCAGAATTACAAGCAAAAGTTCCCGGAAATCCAGTAGCTGATACAGAAAAACCGCTACAAGCCAATGATCAGCAGTCACACGCAATTAATCAATTAATTGAAAAACTGGGCCAGTTTTCGGTTTCCTTATTGGAGGGAATAACAGGTAGTGGTAAAACTGAAGTGTACATGCAGGTGATTCAAAAAGTACTCGATCTAGGTCAACAAGTGATTGTATTATTGCCTGAAATAACCTTGACTCCGCAATTAGAAAATCGGTTTAAACAGCGTTTTTCGGTTGTTATATCCATCTCTCATTCCAAACTGACTGAAACTCAACGTCATTGTGCCTGGTTAGAAATGCAACAAGGTCAAAGTGCAATTTTACTGGGCACGCGCTCTGCTTTGTTTACCCCTTTAAAAAATCCAGGACTGATTATTCTAGATGAAGAGCATGATTCCTCATTTAAACAACAAGAGGGCTTTCGGTTTTCTGCACGCGATGTTGCTATTGTACGCGGTAAATTATTAAATATCCCAGTGATACTAGGGACTGCTACCCCATCTCTTGAAAGTTTACACAATGCAGAAAAAAAGCGTTACCAGTTATTACATTTATCAGAAAGAGCAGGGTCAGCGACTAAACCCGAGTTTTTATTATTTGATATTCGTAACAAGAAATTACAGGATGGGCTTTCAGAACCTTTAATCAATCACATTAAAAAAACGCTGGCAAAAAAACAGCAGGTGTTACTTTTTTTAAATCGTCGAGGATTTGCCCCTGTTCAAATTTGTCATAATTGCGCCTGGGTTGCAAGGTGTCATCGCTGTGATACCAGTCTGGTTATTCATGCTAATGATGGTGTTTTACGCTGCCATCATTGTGGCTATCAACAGCATTTATCCACACACTGCCCTGCCTGTAAAACAGGAGAGCTGAGGCCGATAGGCTTAGGTACTGAACGAGTAGAACGACGTCTGATTGAATTATTTCCACAACATTCAGTTGCACGTTTAGATAGAGACAGCACACAAGGTAAAGGTTCTCTGGAAAATCATCTTGATAGAATTACTCAAGGTAAAATCGATATTATCCTGGGCACTCAAATGTTGGCTAAAGGACATCATTTTCCTAATGTCACTTTAGTGGCTATTTTAGATGTAGACAGTGGATTGTTTAGTATTGACTTTCATGCCATTGAAAAACTTGCCCAATTAATTATCCAGGTGGCTGGGCGGGCTGGGCGGGCAGAAAAGCCAGGAAAAGTCATTTTACAGACTCGACAACCGGAACATCCCTTATTAACCATTTTGTTGAAGCAAGGCTATAACAGCTTTGCCAAAAAAGCATTAATTGAGCGTCAACAAGCCGATCTTCCCCCCTTTAGTTCTCAAGCACTATTAAGGTCTTATGCAAAAAACCCCTCTGACCCCTTAATTTTTTTACAAAAAGTCAGTCAGCTCATTCAACAATATAATCATTTAAACACACAGGTACTTGGTCCGGTTTCCGCACCAATGGCAAAACGTGTAGGGAATTTTCATTTCCAGTTACTGTTACAAAATTCACAACGTAAAAATTTACAATCCCTGCTAGATCAAATCATCCCTCTTTTGTATTCGCTAAAAGAAAGCAAAAAAGTTCGCTGGTCTGTCGATGTTGACCCTGTTGACTTATATTAATCCTAAGTCAAATAAATTTATTATTATTTTATTTCAATTACTTACAGTGTAAGTCTGATTTTTATTGTAAGAATACATAATAAACACTTGTTCTCCTTTTGTTCTTGAATTACTATAAACCAAAACCAATAGAGAACAGTTATGAAAAACAGCTTCAACTTAACTCGAAAGCAACAACAAGTATTAGACTTTCTTATTAATAGTCAAGATCGTTTTACTCACGCTCCCACACTTGATGAAATATGTTTGGCCATGGGCTTAAAATCCAGAGGCTCTTTACATAAACATATTCAAGGTCTTATTAATGCAGGGCTTGTTGAAGCTCCTAATCGCAAACAACGCGGTGTTCGTTTAACAGCGCAGTCGCTCTCACAAGATATTGAAACAATCTCAATCTCTAGTCATGAAGCTGAAAACTATGCTACACCTTTCATTGGCTCTATTGCCGCTGGTACACCCATTGAAGCGTTGACGAATATAACTTACATGAATATTCCCAGCGAAATAAAAACAGAGAACCCTTGTTACATCCTCCAGGTAAAAGGTGACTCAATGATTGATGTCGGTATTTTTGATGGCGACTGGGTGATTATTGAAGAATCTAGCCATGCTAGAAATGGAGAAATTGTAGTAGCCCTTATTGAAAACTCAGATGCAACACTTAAATACATTGAACAATCCCCCCACGAAACCCGTTTAATTCCAGCCAATAAAAATATGCAAGCCATGCATTTTCATCCCCACCAAGTACAAATTCAAGGCGTATTAGTAGGGCAAATGAGAAGTTACAAATAAAAATTAATAAATTCGAGGAAAAATCATGATCACACGTATTCATATGCAAGACCAAATACATAATAGAATTGAAGAATTTATGGATGAAAAAAGCATTTATGACTGGGATGAAATCTTTCAAAATGCCACAACACTGACCTTAATTATGCTTTTTATATCGCTTGGGCTTAGCTGGTGACTTAAGTTAACAGCTTTAGGGCTGTATTTTGATATAATTTAAGCAATTATCACAATCAGCCCAAAACAATTTATATGATAAAACTCATTCATATCATTTTTATTTTCACTTCCTTCATCAGTTTTTTCAGTCGCGTCACTTTATCAGTTTTTAAACCAGCAATTTTACAAAACAAAATCATTAAAATAGCACCTCATGTTATTGATACTATCTTACTTGTTAGCGGAATAGTCCTTGTTATTCAAGGAAACTGGTTAGACGGGGAATTTGGCTGGATACTATCAAAATTTATTTTATTACTTTGCTATATCATCTTGGGCGTTATGGCTATGCGTTTAAATGGAGCCAAGCGTTGGGTAGCCTTTGCCGGTGCCATTGCCTGTTATGTTTATATATTTATTATTGCCATCAGTAAAACTGGGTTTATACTCTTTACGCTCAAAAACACCCCATTTTAGTGTGTAGCGAATTAGGCCATTTACGGGCACCAATTAGAGAGTAACAAAATCAACTATTTATGATTTTGTTACTCAAGAGACTATTGTGATGGACTAGGCGTAAAGCAGCAGGAATAGCAGTCTATTTCAATGGGTTACTCGGCAACTGATCCAGCATTACTTTACTGCACACCATCCTTGGTGTTATGCGTTGCTCTACTATTAATCGTTCCAAAAGTATTCGTAGTAATGAAAAAGTAGCCCGTATGAAGTTT
>JAGLUC010000199.1 GCA_023134955.1 Methylococcales bacterium
CTTGTCACTTTGTGATTTTTGTCCACCACAATATCAGTGGTTATTTTCAAGTAATCAAGCATGGCATCAATAGCATCTTTACCCTCATCCATTGAGGCTTGCATAAGATCTTGTCGAGTGACCAAACAAAACCCTGGCATTAAGTATTTTGTGAGTTCTCTCGGATTATTATTATCAATTTCTTTATGCTGGCTTGGCTTAAAACTTGTAATGTCACCACTGGCAATTTTCATGGTGTGTAATTTGTTATCAATTAAGCTTGTGAATTTTTCATAATCAATCACGCCTAAGTCACATTCTATTGCCAGAGTTACCTCCATATCACAACGGGCTTCTTCTATAAATGATGGTCTTTTACCTGCTTTATCTAATGGGTTACTGGTTGCAATGATTGAATTAACGTAGTCACCTTTTCCTTTATAAGTTTGCAAGTCCAGCTCTAAACAACTGATTATAATCCCCGTAAATTTAACGCTGTCAAACTCAGTTGACTGTAATTTACGTTCAAGTGCGTGCATAAAACCTAGCCATGCCGTCATTGCAGGAAAACCGATGGTATAAGGGCTTGATAGAGCATTAGCATTATGAATTTTTATATTGGGTATCAGTAATACATCTTTCATTTCAATAACTCCTGTTCTTCATTAAGCACTTTTTTAATTTGCGCTATATCATCGTCACCCAACAGCTTTTTATCTTTGGTGGATTGCTTGTAATGCCCATTAAACCAGTTGGCAAAATAGCTTTGTGCTTTGGCTAGGTAGGCTTGATTTTGTTTTTCATCATTTCTTATTTCAGTATATTTGTCATCTAACCAAATTTTTTGCCACATGACTAAACCGTCATAGGTTTCACAATCAGACCAGCCCGTATTAATTTCCCGGATATTATCAATAAGCCTTTTAAGTTTAGAGACCGAGTTAAGGACAATATCATCACGCATATCTCTAACGTCTTTATTGTTCTTTCGCCAGCTTAAAACTTGATGAAACTGTTCAAAGTCTCTTTTAAATAATCCTGCCCATAAGCAATCATTAAAAAAATCTGTTTTGGGTGGTTGAGTTGGGCGTTTTTCTAAAGTGGGTGGTAGAGAGGATAGTAAAAAACTGACTCCACCGTTTTGGTTGTTCAAAGTGCTGATATTTTGGGGCTTTGTTCCCCCATAACCGACAGAGGTTAATTCAAACACATCGGTAATTTTCCCATTTATTTCAATGGGCTTTGTTTTTTTTAGCTCTTCTCTTAATATTTTGTTTTCTTCTGAGAATCGTAAACCATTGATCCTTTCTTTTAGCTTATAAATTATTCCTGAGGCATTAAGAATAGAGAGCAGGTGATAATCATCAGCCACAGGAAAATAAACTTGTTTTAATTTTTCACTGGTTTGATCTAAATCAGAGAGTTTGATTTGCATAAACCCCTTTCTTATATCATCAAACTTGGTATTCGGTGTTTCAAACTGCTGTTTGATAAAGTCGGTGTTTTCTTCTAAATGCTGAAAAATAGTTTTGTTATCTTGTAACTTAACTCTTAAAAACTTTTCAACATCTAATGCTGCGGCATTACCAAATATATCCAGTTCTACTTCAACATTACCAGAACGCAATAAACCATCAGGCTCTTTTTTAGCATCAATTATAATACTACTGGCTTTAGCATTCGGATGCACAAATTTAGCAGGGTGAGAGGTTGACGATAATTGCTGTGCACGTTGTGCAGCATC
>JAGLUC010000002.1 GCA_023134955.1 Methylococcales bacterium
CGGGCTACTTTTTTATTACTGCGAAAACTTTTGGAACGATTAATATATTACTAAGAGGTTTTATTTTGAACAAACACAATAAAGTTGCTTGTTATGTTGCTTTTTTTATGTTTTTTTTCGGTGTTAATAGTTTATTTGCTGCCTCACCGGATACAGCTAAAGAAAATAGTAGTGCCGAAAAAACGCTTGAAGCTAAAGATGTGGTTTTGGTTTTTCAGGATGAGCTTTTAAAGGTTATGGCTGAAGGTAAGGAATTAGGGTTTCAAGGGAGATATAAAAAACTAGAGAGCGCTATTATAAAAAGTCATGACTTAACAAAAATTGCAAGAATTGTTATCGGTAAAGAATGGAAAAAGTTGTCTGAAAAACAAAAGTTGACATTGACTGATGTTTTTAGTCGTTTAAGTATTGCGTCTTATGCTTATAACTTTAAAGAGCTTTCGGGTGAATATTTTGAATATATTTCTGAAGACAAAACAGCTAGAGGAGGAGCGATCATTCATTCAATGTTTGTTATTCCAGAAGATAAGGATGTAAAGTTTGATTATATGCTGAAAAAGAAAGCTGGGCATTGGAAGATTATAAATATAATTGCTAATGGTGTTAGTGATTTGGCCTTGAAAAGATCAGAATATACCAGTGTTTTAAAACGTGAAGGCTTTGACACTTTAATTGCAAAAATTAATGAAAAAATGGATAATTACGCAAAACAATAACCATCTTTTGGGTTTTATATGCGTAGTTTTTTTCAAAATAAGAATTCACCCTCCTTATTGGTAGTATTTTTATCATTATTTTTATTGGTTGGTTGCGCAAACAAAGAAGTTATTGTTGTAGATGCAAGCGTTGAGGTAGAAATAGATCCGTATGAAGGTTTTAACCGAAAAATGTTCGGATTTAATGAGCTGCTGGATGATTATCTCGCAGAACCTGTTGTTAAAGCCTATATCTGGATAACCCCTCAGTTTGTAAGAACAGGTGTCTCAAATTTCTTTAATAATCTTGAAGAAATTAATGTCGTACTTAATGATGTAATGCAAGGCAAGTTAATGCAAAGTGCCAGTGATACTGGTCGGTTTCTTGTTAATTCAACAGTAGGTCTGGGGGGGATGTTTGATGTTGCGATTGAGTTTGGGCTAGAAAGACATGAAGAAGATTTTGCACAAACACTTGCTGTTTGGGGGGTTCCTCAAGGCTCTTATTGGGTACTCCCGGTTTTTGGGCCGATCACTTCACGAGGCATTCCTGGAGGGATTTTTGATATAGCTGCTAATCCTGCAAGTTATGCGGGTTTAGTTCCTGTTACACTTTTGCAAATGCTAGATGCTAGGGCAAGTGTTGATAATGCATTAAGTTTCATTGATAATGCGGCAATAGACACCTATGTTTTTACTCGTGAATCTTTTTTACAATATCGTAATCATCTCATTACAGATGGTAAATTTAAGGCTTCAGATGATTTATTAGATTTTGAAGATGATTTTTATGAGGATGATGACATGGAAGGTGATCAATTTAAGCCTGGTTTTCCTGTGAGTGGGGAGCAGAGAACCCAAGCCAAGTAACTGAGGACAGTATAATAAATACAGTGTCTTGCCTGTTATTAAAATTACCGGGTAATTCTAATGAAATTACGGTGGCTCTATAAGGAAATAGACTGCATAGCTGGATTTATATTATTTTAGTAATGTAATAAAGAATGCACTTCATACTTGCTTAATTTCTCTTTTCCAGCTAAAAAATCCAGCTCTATAACAAAAGCACAGGCTTCAACGGTTGCGCCCAGTTTTTCGACTAACTCACAGCTTGCTTTTGCTGTACCACCAGTGGCTAATAAGTCATCAATCAGTAGAACTTTATCAGTCGATTCAAATGAATCGATATGGGCTTCCAGTGATGCAGAGCCATATTCCAGGTCATAAGAAACACTTTGTACGTCATAAGGTAGTTTTCCTGGTTTTCTGAGAGGAATAAAAGGAATACCTAGCTCCCATGCAACCAATGAACCAAAAATAAAACCCCTGGCTTCCATTCCTGCAACACAGGTGATGTCCCTACCTAGGAAAGGATGGATGAGTTGATGGACTGCCAAACGAAGAGTAGCAGGGTCTTTAACTAAAGGCGTTATGTCTTTAAAGACAATGCCAGCTTTAGGAAAGTCAGGAATATCGCGG
>JAGLUC010000020.1 GCA_023134955.1 Methylococcales bacterium
TTTTGAAACGATGATTGATGGACGAGAGAAAGCCCCGTTTGCGGCTGATAGGAATATGTATGTTAATAAAAAGGGTGTGGTGATAAAAGGCTTGTCAAAAAATGGTGCCTTAGCTGCTGCGATACCAGGATTACCTGCGGCATTGGTTTATTTGTCTGAAAAGTACGGTGATTTACCCTTGAATAAATCCCTTAAGCCAGCCATAAGTTACGCCCAAAATGGCTTTGTTATTGGAGCAAGACATCGAAAATTATTAAAATTTAGATTAGCTGAATTGCAAAAATATCCTCAGGTCTCGGATATTTTTTTAAATAATAATCAAATTCCTCCACCAAAAACTATTTTGCAACAATTAGATTTAGCAAATACCCTTAAACAGTTAGCTGAGCATGGGAAACAAGGGTTTTATGCAGGTAAAATGGCTGATCTTTTGGTAAAAGGGGTGCTTGAGTCAGGCGGTATCTGGACACATGATGATTTAAAAAAATATCAGGTGCTAGAAAGAAAGCCTATAACGGGTCATTATAAAGGTCTAAAAATAACCAGTGCATCTTTGCCTTCATCAGGTGGGATTGTATTGATGGAAACTTTAAATATATTGTCTGCTTATTCGCTTAATCAGTTTGATGAGGTTACTCGTAAGCATATTATCAGTGAAGCTTTGCGTAGAGCATATCATGACAGGGCTTTTTACCTGGGTGATAGTGATTTTGTCAAAGTACCCGTTAAGCGACTATTAGATGCTAATTATGCAGCAGGGTTAAGATCTTCAATTCGATTAGACAAAGCTACACCGAGTAATTTTTTAGCAGGTGATAGCGAGCAAAAAAAAGGCGGTAGAAATACCACACATTTTTCAATTATTGATAAACAGGGAAATCGGGTAGCAGCTACTTTGAGTATTAATTATCCCTTTGGTTCTGGTTTTATGGCAAAAGGGACAGGTGTTTTTCTTAATAATGAAATGGATGATTTTGTTAGTAAGCCCGGTGTGATGAATGGCTATGGCTTAATCGGTGGCGAGGCTAATTCGATTGAGCCAGGTAAGCGTATGCTGTCTAGCATGACTCCAACATTTATCGAAGATGATGATCGAGTGGCAATATTGGGCACACCTGGTGGAAGTCGAATTATTTCTATGGTTTTATTGGCAGTTTTAGATTTTGCTGAAGGGCGTGGACCAGAGTCGTGGGTTTGGCTATCACGTTTTCATCATCAATATATTCCTGATTGTATTCAATATGAAAAAGGTGGGATGGTGGAGGAACACATTAAAGCTTTAGAATTATTAGGACATAAGCTCAATGAGGTTCGGTATATGTATGGTGATATGCAGGCAGTGCAATTAGATAAAAAAACCAGAAAACTTACCGTGACATCAGATCCTAGGGGAGAGGGCTTGGCTTTAATACGCTAAGTAGCAAATAGAGTGGATAAGGAACATTTTTTAGATATTTGGCATGGCGATATTCTGCTTGACAATCAGCCTGATGATTATAGGGTTTTTCTTAATGATGAAGAAATAGAACGAGCAGGGCGATTTACGCGAACGGAATTAAAAAACAAATACATAAAAACACGAGGTATTTTAAGAAAAATTTTAGCTCATTATCTTAATATTGAACCACAAAAAATAGAGATTAAGATAGGTGAATTTGGCAAACCTTATGTAAGCAATAAATCACTGTTTTTTAATCTATCGCATACCGCTAATCAATTTGTTATTGCTGTTTCTAATGTCAGTGAACTTGGGGTTGACATGGAAATATGTCGAGTGAGAAAAAGCATGACAGGATTAGTTGAAAAATGTTTTGCAGAAATAGAAAGGGATTATTGGCATTCATTAGCCGATGAACAAAAAATCAATATGTTTTTTCAGTTTTGGGTTAAGAAAGAAGCCTTTGTAAAGGCAGTAGGACGAGGCATTGCCTTGGGACTGGATCAATGTGTGATCAATCCAGAACAACAAACGCAATTTTTAAGCATCCCTAATGAATACGGTTTAGTGACTGACTGGAAAATAGTTGATATTTCTTTAGCTGAGGATGAGGCATGTGCATTGGTCACAAAAGATAAAGCATTCCGTTATAAGCAGATAAAAGTGTAATATGAAAATCAGCATCTTTATTGTAACACTGAGTTTTCTTTGGATTAATGCATGTTCCAAGGAACTGAATACTGAATTTGGACAAGGTAGGGTTAAGTTTAATCAACAGAAACTAAGCATAGATGTTGAGGTGGCAAAAACCAAGCAACAAAGGGAAGTGGGCTTAATGAATAGGACGCAGTTAGCTCCAGACCAAGGAATGCTGTTTGTTTTTGATAGGAACGAAATACAGCGCATGTGGATGAAAGATACCTTTATTGCTTTAGATATTCTGTTTATTTCATCTCAAGGGAAAATTGTATCAGTGCATAAAGCCTTGCAGCCTTGTCATCAATCACCCTGTAAAATTTACCACTCAATTTACAATGCAGTCTATATGTTAGAAATTAATGCAGGAATAATTGAAAGAGAAAATATTAGAGCAGGGCAAAAGCTAGAGCTCTATTTTTAGTGATAATAATCGTTCCAAAAGTATTCGCAATAATAAGTAGCCCGTATGAAGTTTACGTAATA
>JAGLUC010000200.1 GCA_023134955.1 Methylococcales bacterium
CATTAAAAGGGAAGAAGCAGGTTGTTGATTTATCAGGCTTGTGCAACAAGGATGTTGCACCAGAGCTTACATGGACGTATTCACGCGTCCTGATAAATCAATGATCTGCATCTTTCAAGTTCAGGATGGGACGAGTAGATACCATAAAAAACAGATAAAAATACCTGCCTCCTTATTCAAGAAAATCATTCACTTGTTTGAATACGGTTTGTAGTTCAATCAGTCCATTTCTTGCTTCATCAATTTTCTCTGATTGATATTTAATTAATAAATTATTAGCAATATGATGAATTTCATTAGTTGATTGCTCAAGTTTCTCTAACCATTGTGCTTCAAACAATTGTCCTTGTTGCTCCCTTTTTATCCAGGCTCTACAATGACATTTTTTTTCTTCAATGATTGGCCAGTGCTTAGTTTCATCGGGTGATTTCTTGATATTATTTTCAAATTTGTCAAACCATCGCTTAAAGGTAAGTTTAAATATTGCCAGTTTCTTTTCTGTTGGTGTGAATATTTTATTACCAATGGATAACCATGCTTTATTGGGCTGATAATTATTTAACCATTCTGGAAGCTCATTTGCTGGCATGGGTCTGGCAATACCATAACCTTGAGCCAGTTCACAATTCATAAGTAATAGCATCAAGCCATCTTCATTCGTTTCAACCCCCTCTGCAATGACTTGTCGACTAAATGAATCCGCTAATCCAATCACACTCTCACCGATAGCATAATCATTGGGATCAGATAGAATATTTCGCACAAAGCTCTGGTCAATCTTAATGGTATTGGTATGCAGGTTTCTCAGGTGAGTGAGTGATGAATACCCTGTTCCAAAATCATCAAGTGCAATTTGAACGCCGAGCGCCTCCCTACAGGTTTTAATGATCTTGCTGATGGTATTAAGGTCACCCAAGGCACTGCTTTCTAATATCTCCAATTGAAAATATCTGGAATTAATGTCAGGATATTTAGCTAAAACAGTATCAAGATCAGCAGAGAATGATGAAGACAACAAATGCCCGGAAGAAATATTAACACTTAGTTGAAGCCTAATGCCTTGTTCACGCCATAAATCAAGCTGGTTAAGTACTTCATTAATTACCCAGTTACCTATTTTAACTTCTAACTCTGTATTTTCAATAATGGGTAAAAATTCAGCAGGCAGTATCACTCCTTGTTGTGGATGTATCCAGCGAATAAGTGCCTCTGCCCCATATACTGCACCCGTTCTCATATTGATTTTAGGTTGGTAATACAGGCAAAACTGCTGATTTTTTAAAGCATCTTTTATTTCATGTAAACGATGGTTTTTCTTTATGAGTTGCCGGTCTTCTTCAGCGTTAAACTGATGATAAGTATTACGACCGATTAATTTAGCCTGATACATTGCTTGATCAGCATGGCGTATTAATGTGTCCAAATCTGCATTGTCTTGTGGATATAGCGAATAACCAATAGATGCCGTAATGTAAACTGCATGACCGTCAATTAAATAGGGTTGAGAAATCATCCCAAGTAGCCTGTCTAATAAGTGTTTACATTGCTTATTTTTTTTAATATCACCGAGCAGAATAACAAATTCATCACCACCTAATCGAGAAACAGTATCTTCTTCTCTAATGATAGATTTAATACGTGCTGCAATTTCAATTAATAGCTTATCGCCAGCATCATGTCCATAAGTGTCATTTACGGGTTTAAAATTATCAAGATCAAGAAAGCAAGTAGCCAATAAGGAATTAGTTCGTTTGCTGTGTCCAATTGCCTGATTAAAGCGATCTGCTAACAGAATACGATTAGGCAGTTGAGTCAACACATCGTAATGCGCCATCAGCTCCAGAGTTTGTTGTTGTTTTTTGCTCTGAGTAATATCAGAAAATACACCTACATAGTTTAAAGGTTTTTCATCATCACCCAATATGGATGAAATAGTTAATGACTCGGCAAACAGCTCACCATCTTTTTTTCGACTCCAGACCTCACCACGCCAGTACCCTTGTTTAATTAATGCCTGCCCTATGGCTGAATAAAATTCAGGGGGGTGTTTGTCAGAGTTAAGAAGGTTTGAGTTTTTACCCAGAACTTCTTTGCGAGAATAGCCTGTTATTTCATAAAATGCAGGATTAACATCGGTTATAACGCCTTTAATATCCGTAATCATAATGCCTTCACGGATGTCATTAAAAACTCTTGCCAAAAGTTGTAGCTTTTCCTCAGATTGCTTACGTTGACTGATGTCACGAATAAAGGCGTTAAATTCATATCTCCCCTTCATTTTGATGGGGGCAATGATAAGCTCAATAGGGAATTCATGTCCCTCGCGATGGAGTCCTTCAATTTCAACTGTCTTGTTTAAGACTGGATTATATCCAGTTGTGATGAACCGACGCAAACCTTCAGTATATGCGGTCCAAAAGCGTAGTGGGATAATTTTTTCATGTAAAGCCTGACCGATAATTTCTTCATCTTTCCAGCCAAAAATACTTTCTGCTTGATGACTCCAGCCAATAACCACTCCTTCAGCATTCATTTGTATCATGCCATCAGGTGCTGAATTAATAATGGCATGTATCCGCGCCTTATCTTCTTTTTCTCTCTTTATCAACTGAGCCAGGTTATCAGCCATACTATTAAAACTATCAGCTAAGGATTTGAATTCACTATTAGAGTTAAAATGAAGTCGGTTGCTAAAATCACCTTTGAAAAAGTTCAGTGTAGTATGCGAAATAAATTCAATATTTCTTTGGGTCGCTATATATAAGCCAATAGCGAAATAAAATAATACTAAAAATGACACTACAATAGTAATTTTGCAAATAAGTAATGTGCGTTCTACATGAGTGAGGTGATTATTAATCAGTTGATTAATGGTTGGCAAAAGAGACTGAAAAAGTGAGCTATAGGTTGAATCAATTGCAGCAGTTGTAATATCAAAAAAATTTGTCGGTGATATGCTATATAAACCCAGAATAATATCAGATTCCATCAGTTTGAAAATATGTTGAGAATGCTCTGAAATATCTTTGGACAAAGAGCTAAGCAAAGGTTGTAAGGTTGAATTAACCCTCCTGGTTTTCTTAAAATTAATTTCAAGATTCTGGATTGCTGTCTCTGCTTGCGCTCTAAGTATCTTAATCTGTATTCGCTGGTCTTCGGTAGAGTTCTTTTTAGCAAGCAGACCCATACTATAGGCTCGTATTCTTCCCAGATTTTCCTGCGTAGTCGTTAATTGGTAGAGTGCTGTGTTTATCAGATAATATGCATCAAGGTCTGGGTGGTTAGTTAATTTATATTTATCTGCAATAAACTGCCCCAAAAATAGCATTTGATTAATCAGTTCAGTATGTTGAGTGAAGTTGTCTTGTTGTGATAATTTTATGCCATTATCTGATAATTGATCCCATTCATTGCGTATTTTTTGCCAGGTTATTCCGCTAGTGATGGTATCTGGGAGTGTTTTTTCTAATAAGTTGAATGCTGAAATAGATTGAACCAGTTTTGATAAGCGCTTCTCTTTAAGCTCTAAAGTTCCTCCAAGCACCCCTGCGGAAAGTCCTCTGTGTTGTTGAAATAATTGTACAGCCTTAAATAATGGAGGAATGTAAGTCAGCCCGATAATTTCTTGTTTTGCTGTTTTAATGTCGTCAGCAAGACGTAAATACAAACTGCTTGATATAACTGAAAAAGATAATAAGGCAATAAACCCAAGTAGCAATGCTTTTCTGGCGAAATTAAGATGCATCATTAATGCAGCCGCAGGTGCAAAGATAACGCTGAAGTTAATTGGTTTTAATCGTCGAGATTTACGAATAGTCATGTTAAGCTTTAATAATCCATAATTTAAGTGCTCCGTTAAGTGTAGACTTAAAATACTTAATTTTTTAATAGCTTAACAGTAGAGTGGGAGGTGAAGGGTAAAATATAGTCAAAGTCTGGAATACCAATCGCTCAAATTCATTTTCCCCGCATTTAATGCTGACATAAAAATAATCACATACTCAGGGGACAGAAAAAAGCAGAACGACAAGGGACATTTTTTGCCATTTATGGAGTTCTAATCATTCATGTTTTTTTTCAGTTAAAATACTGTTAAAACTAAATCCACGATCAATTTTTGCTAGTTCCTCCGAAACTTTGATTGAAAGCTCAGATACCGACACCTCTGAATATATAGCGTAACGCATTAGTGTTTCGGCGTAAGTCTGTTTATCCTTATACTGGGAATAAAATGCAAACATTAGTGCTGCTAAGCCAGTAACAGTAGTCTGCACAGTTGCAGACTTTATCCATTCCCATTTACTAGTATTTGTCTTGAATATTATGCTGAATGAAGGCCATAATAACACCGCTAAACCAAATACCAAGGAAAGCCAAAAGAATACTTTATTAAGTAATGCATAACTTCTGGCTTTTATATATATGTCGTATATCAGCAGGTATTTCTTTTCAGCCTCTGCTATATTTTCAGGTTTTGCCTGTTGCCTTAATTTTTCAGCGTAATTAACCAGCAAAGAGGCACTCGTCTGATTAGGCGTAAAAATATCTTCATCTTTTACTTTAGAATCAGCCAGAACAAATGCGCTTGATAGAACAAGAAAAGCCAGGATAAATTTTTTTAACATTATTCATTTACTGAAACATGAAAAGCATCGGTATAAATATCTGCGACTGAAGCCCCTTTGAGAAAAGCTTGAGTTTTCATCTCAGCAATCATCTCTGGATGTCCACATAGAAATACTCGCCAACCCGTTAAATCAGGTAATGCATCTAAAGCAACCTTATGGGCTCGTCCACTGCTAAACCCCTCTGGTGCTTCACCTCTTGATATACAAGGCGTGTAATTAAAATTTACTACATCCCTACTTAGTTGGCGCATCTCATCAATTCTATATAAATCTTCTAATTCACTACTACCATGAAACAAATGAATCGTGCCCGTGTGCCCATGTGAAAGAGCATCACTTATAATTCCGGCAAGCGGTGCTAAACCACTTCCCGTTCCAACCAGCAATATCCCCTGCTCTTTCCGATCAGGCAGATAAAAACAATGTCCCTGTGGTTCAGAAACTAACAGTTGATCACCCACTTTAATTTCATCGTGCACCCATTCACTAAATTGCCCACCTGGTAGGCGGCGAATATGAAATTCAAGGGTTTTGGATTGTTGCGGAATATTAGAAATAGAATAGCTTCGTGTTAGTCCATCTTCTCTTTGCAAATTAACAAATTGTCCTGCTTTGTACTCTAAAATATCCTGACATTCAACAACCAGTAAAATAGTATTTCTGTTTAGCATTTCATTAACAACCACTTTGCCTTCAGAAAAGAAATCTGACTGTTCAGGCAGTTTGATCGTCATATCTTGTTCCGGAACACATAGACAAGAAAGAAAGTAACCCTGGTTTATTAAAGTATCTTTTAAACCTGATTGCGATTTAGTCAGAGGCACTTTATCAGTACATCGTAATAAACAGGTTTGACATGTACCTTGTCTACAGGCATACGAGATATCAACATCCTGTCTCAACAGAGCATCAAGCACTACCTCATCAGGTTCACAATTATAATCTTTTTCACCAATAGTTAGTTTTGTCATTATAAATAGAATTTTTATATAAAATTATTGAGCGTCAATAAAGGGCACTTCAAAGTAAAAAGGATTGCTTTATCGGCAATCCTTTTTTTATGATGCTATATAGATCCTAGTTTATTATCACTTCAACAATTAAGCGGTAATATTGCTACATCATTCTTTAAATTTTTTAGCTATTAGGATTTATTTACCTAATACATCAGCACGAACACTTTCTGCAATTGCTGCTGCTTCACCAATTAATTCAGCAGGCACATTAAGTTCAGTTAATGAGGCTCCTAAATGCTCCATCACTGCATCAAAATGAGAATCATCTAAACCATTTTTAACCATCTTGGCATGGACAGTTCGCATATCACCGCCTGTATAATTATTTGGACCACCAAAAGCCATGGTAAAAAAAGCCTTTTGTTTGGCAATTTGTTGTTCCATATCTGTATTATCAAAAAAACGATTGATTCTATAATCAGCTAGTACTTTTCTATAAAAAAGTTCAACTGCCGCATTAACAGCCGCGTCACCGCCAATTCTGTCATATAAAGATTCACTCATAAGTAACACCTCATTTTTGTAATTAAAATAAATAATTCAATATTATCATCGCTATTAACATAGCATAGGTTGATTGTCATTTGTTGGAAGTGAGGCTTTAGCCTCGCCTGACTCATACGAGGCTAAAGCCTTACTTCCTAAGTAAAAGTTGCTAGTTTAATCAGCCCAAAAACAAATCTCAGGTTAATTTATGGTACGTTCATAACCATGATAATCATTGAGTCAAAAGAATAACAAATAATTAATGGTTTTACAATTAATTTATGTTAAAAGATTTAACTATATAATTATTAATCATTTTTTGATACCATTCTAAATTTAACAATTACTTAATAATCACTAATGAATAATAGGGTTACTTCCCGACAGTATCAAATTTTAGAACTTCTGATGAAGAACAGAGCAGGGCTTAGTATTGATGAAATTGCCAATACTTTAAGTATTTCTCGCAATGCTGTTCAACAACATTTTTCATCCTTGGAAAGAGATGATTTTATACGAACCGGAGAACAAAAAAAAACAGCAGGACGACCCGTTCGCACTTTTATCATTACCGAAGCGGGTATAAACTGTTTTCCTAAGCAATATGCCTGGTTTTCAGAACTTATTTTGACTGATTTAAAAGATGAAATGGGCGAAGAAAATTTCAAGCGCTATCTGCAAAAGTTAGGCACATCATTATCACTCACACTGCAATCTCGTTTTGATAACAAACCAATAGATGAACGAATCCATGAACTTATTAAAATTATGGAAGACTTAGGGTATCAAGCCTCATCAACAAAAATAACTGATACTGATGATCATTATATTGAAGCCTGTAACTGCATTTATCATGACCTGGCTTTTAAATTTAATGCTGTCTGTGAATTAGACAAAAAACTTATTTCAAACTTACTCGACAAAAAAGTTGAATTGGTTGAATGTATGGCTACTGGCGGACATGTTTGCAAATTTAAAGTTAAAAACAAATAAAAAAATTACCTTATAAAAAACAGGTATTTCACGTTAGATAATTTTATTCTTTGCTTTAACCCATATTTAGCTCTTTTATTAGAGTCTCTTGCCAAACATTCTTATTAAGAGTATTTGACCTTGGTTTTCAATTCAATCAATCGTCTCTATCCATCGACAACGATCTCTAACTATTTTGGCTGTTGTTCCATTTCCAATGCCATTTGCTATTAAAGCGACAATTCTATCGTCTGTGTCATATCCGATATGTGCATCCATTGGATTTGCTACTTCACCCAACCCGAAAATATCATAGACATGAGCGACATTAATATTGATATTTGTCACATCAACGCATAATCTAGAGTCTATATATTTCTCAACAAAACCAGGGGGTATGGCGTAGCTTAATAAATCATTAGGATCACTGAATGCAATAATCGGTGTTTTAGTTAACATCCGCTGATAATATTGCTCTCCTTTGGCATCACAGTAAGCCTTTTTTTGGTTGCTGACTTCTGGGGGTTTTCTACCCAATTGCAACATTGGGAGTTGATTAGACATCATATAGATAGGAATCTCCTTATGCTTTAAGGCTTCACTGATGGCAATTTTTATTTTGACATTTGAGCCAGACTTATTACCCAGCATGGTAGCGATTGACTGCATGCCATCTATCACTATTCGACTGCCCAAGCTGTGTGAAACAAAAGC
Source organism: Methylococcales bacterium (assembly GCA_023134955.1). Lineage (GTDB taxonomy): Bacteria > Pseudomonadota > Gammaproteobacteria > Methylococcales > Methylomonadaceae > QPIN01. Next base: position 7,817 of record JAGLUC010000200.1, read on the forward strand.
ATACTGGTCATTATTAATTGATAATATATTGGGTGTTTTACAAAATCTTTTAGTGTCTGTTGGTAAGTCGTTCCAGTTCCCATAAGCCATCCAGCAAAATGACTGGGTAAATGAAAGAAGAATATCCGCCCTGCTTTCGCCTAAATATATGATGGGATCAGGACCTGTATCATTAGCAAAGCGTTTCATTAAGTCATTAACTTCGGTTCTGCGAAAAGAATATTCGCCTGAACTATCGTAAGCCAAAACTTCTTTTTCCTTTGCGGTAATATCTGACCAGGTTAATTCATAAAACAATAGTTCTTTTGCTCTATCTTTACTTAGGAAGCGATTTATTCTTAGGTTGCCCAATGTTTTTTGAGGATTATTTTCATCAGAAAGCCTTATGTTTTTATGTTTTCTGGAGGTAACTGATAGCTCTAATGCTTTAGCTAATTTCTCAAAAAACTCTGTTGAATACCCTGGCTTATGATCGCCAACCCCATGAACCATAAGGACTTTCATTTTCCCTTTTTGTTTCTTAAGATGAGGATTTAGACCATCAAAACCTTCCCCCCAAATATCACAGACTCTAGCATCTAAAGCTTCTTGTTTGTCTATAATTGCTTCTGTGATGCCTCGACCAAAGCTTGTGCAGCCTGAAATAAAAATACTTACAATACAAATAAGCATTACTTTTGAGTTAAAATTATTCATCTTTTTTTTAGTGTCCGTGCTATAAAAGCATTAATTATTCATTTTAATCCGATGTTCTAATCATAAAAATAGACTACATGATTGTAAAAGTAAAAATTATCGCCGTTATATTTAGCTGTGGCTTCTTTAGTCTGCTTAATGCCCAGGATTTAGTAACAACCTATCATCTTGCATTAGAAAATGACCCTCAACTAAAAAAAGCATATTACAAACAATTATCAGTGGGGGAAAGTAAATCACAGAGTATTGCGCAAATATTACCCACCCTTTCTGTTTCTGGAAACAGTAGTCGAGAACGGATAGATAATAGTAAAGCGAATTTTCAAAGTGCTGGTATTCAAAATTACTGGAGTCATGGTTTTACAATTAATTTTTCTCAACCCATTTTTCATTTGGATCACTGGGTGCAGCTGAGTCAATCAGAAAACCAGATTGTTCAGGTTAAAGCTGAATATCAGGCTGAATTACAAACCCTTTTAATAAAAACAACTGAGGCATATTTTAATGTTTTGTCGGCACAAGATAATCTTGAATTCACAGTCTCTGAACAAAAAGCTATTGAACGTCAATTAAAGCAAGCCAAACAGCGTTTTGAAGTTGGATTAATTGCCATGACCGATGTTTATGAGGCTCAATCCAGATATGATCAAGCTATTGCCAGTCAGATTGATGCTGCAAATTTGCTAGATGATAATAAAGAAGTTGTTAGAGAAATTATTGGGGAAAATGAAGTATCTCTTGACCCTATAGTCAATGAAATCAACTTATTACCTCCTACTCCTAATAATATTAATGAATGGAGCGAAATAGCTGAGAGTAATAACTTAAATATAACAGCGGCCATTAATCAAGCGGAAGTTAACAGGAAAGCTGTTTTAATTCAACAATTTGGACATGCACCAACACTTGATCTGGTCGCCAATTATGGAGTTCAGGATGTTAATAGTACTTTTGGTTTTCGAGGCGATACTCAAAGTATAGGCTTGCAATTAAATATTCCTCTGTTTCAAGGTGGAATGGTTCATTCTCGTGCCAAACAAGCTAATTTTGACTATCAATTGGCAAAAGAGAATTTAATTGCTGTTAAACGACAAGTAAAAAGACAGCTTAGAAATGCATTTCGCGGCGTTATCTCTAGTCTTAATCGTGTGAAAGCGTTAAAAGCTACGGTTGCCTCGGCAGAAATTTCTTTAGAAGCAACTCAAGTAGGCTTTGAGGTAGGAACAAGAACTATGGTCGATGTTTTTACTGAACAATCTAACCTTTATCGAGCTAAAAGAGATTATTCCAGAAGCCGTTATGATTATTTAATTAATGGCGTAAAATTAAAACAAATGACCAGTAATTTAACCGAGCAAGATTTATATTTAATTAATCAATACATAGGTCATCATCGCTAAATACTGTCAGTGTCGGACTTATTTTTTTGTCTTTGCTCATAAGCTGCAAGCTGTTCTGGCGTGGCTTTTAATTGATACTTGTCCTTCCATTCCGAATACGTCATACCATAGACTAGCTCTCTGGCATCTTCATAATCTAATGTTACATCTTGTTCAATGGCGGATGCAGCTAACCATTTAGCTAAACAATTTCGGCAGAATCCTGCTTGAATCATTAAATCAATATTTTGTACTTCGGTATGATTTTGTAAATGAGCGATTAAACGCCTAAATGCGGCGGCCTCAAGCTCTGTTTTAACAGACTTGTCCATCAGTTACTCCAAAATTTGAACATTCTAGCAGAATCCCTTGTCAACTCATGTATAATTCAATAAATTCTTGGGTTAAATTAATGTAAAACATGAAAATACATAGTTCATCTCTTGCTTTTATACCGACTGGATATAGTTCGGCAGATAAAAAAGAACATATACAGCCTGTCAACAATATTACAAAAACAGGCTCTGAAAACAAGCAAGATGTTTTAATTCAAAACCCAGCAAAAGAACTTGTTCAGACATCTAAAACTGTCGATACCGATATTGTTAAACTATTTGAAGCAATTGAAAAGCTAACGATTACCCCCATTAATTCTCATGCTGTAAATGCTTATATACTTGAAAATATTCAACCGTTAAAACAACAACAATCAGAGTTGCTTCCTAGAATTGATATTTTTGTTTAATTATACATTTACCCCTCCCCATTTAATCTTTTACACCTTACACACGCATGAAACAATTACTTGAATTTATTCCAATCATTTTATTCTTTATCACCTTTAAACTGTACGATATATATACAGCGACAGCCGTTGTTATTGTGGCCACAATTATTCAGGTTGGAATTACCTGGTTTAAATATAAAAAAGTTGAAGCCATGCAATGGATTACCTTAGGGCTTATTTTGGTTATGGGTGGAGCAACCCTCTATTTACAGGACGAACAATTTATCAAATGGAAGCTGACTATTATTGAATGGTTATTTGGGTTTGCATTTTTAGGCAGTCATTTTGCAAAAAAAACATTTGTAGAACGTATGATGGGAGCAAATCTTGAGTTACCAGCTACTATCTGGAAAAAACTTAACTTAATGTGGGCAACATTCTTTATCAGTGTCGGTTTTATCAATATTTATGTGATGCAAAACTACGATACAGAAGACTGGGTGACATTCAAAACATTTGGTGTCCCAGGGCTTATGCTGGTTTTTATTGTTCTACAAATGATTTTTATTTATAAATATATCCCAAACACTGAGGAATAAATATCGTGTTATATGCCATTATGAGTGAGGATGTGGATGATAGTTTGGCAAAGAGACAATCTGCTCGTCCAGCACATTTAAAACGATTACAAGATTTACAAGATGAGGGACGACTCATTATAGCAGGGCCTCATCCGGCTATTGATTGCAATACCCCTGGGGATGCAGGTTTTTCTGGAAGCCTCGTCATCGCTAAGTTTACAGATCTACAACAGGCGAAAGACTGGGCAGATATTGACCCTTATGTCTCTGCTGGCGTGTACAGCAATGTGTTAGTTAAACCCTTTAAACAAATTTTTCCACAATGACATCTGAACGAATCAAACAAAAATTAAATGAAGCATTCAAGCCAGAGTTGATTGAAATAATCGACGATAGTGCTGCTCATGCAGGCCATGCAGGTGCAAGAAGTGGCGGTGGACATTATAACGTCACTATTGTTGCTGAGGCATTTATCGACAAAACATTAGTACAAAGACACCAGTTAATTTATCAAGCACTTAATGAATTGATGAAAAATAAAATCCACGCATTAGGTATTAATGCATTAACCCCCTCTGAAAAGATATAAGGTACTACTATAATGAATATAAAATTAATCCCCCTGGTTTTAGTTGGCGCTACTGTTTTAACGGCCTGTAATAGTGAAAACTCAGCAACTAAATCAGTCTCAAAAGAAGATTCTGTTGCTTCTGTTAATGGACAATATATAAGTAAAGCTTCATTAGCCACATTGGAAAAAGAAATTGCAAAGCGAAGACAGGGACAAGCAATACCAAAAGACAAGTTAATTGAACAATTAGTTTTAACTCAATTGCTAGTACAAGAAGCTACTCAAAAAAAATTAGATAAAACAGATGAATTTATATTGAATCTTGAATTAAACAAAAGCTCTTTATTATCAGAAGCTGCTGTTAAAAACTATCTAAAATCGAATCCAGTTACAGATGCTGAGTTAAAAGCTGAGTACGAGACAACTGTCGCGGCATCAGGTACTGAATATAAAGCTCGTCATATTCTTGTTAAAACGGAAGAAGACGCTAAACAATTAATTGAAGAATTAAAATCAGGCTCTGATTTTATCGAACTTGCAAAAACAAAATCAATCGGCCCATCTGCTCCACAAGGTGGTGATTTAGGCTGGTTTGCTGCTGGACAGATGGTTGTCCCTTTTTCTGAAGCAGTTATTGCTCTTGAAGATAATAAATTCACCACAGAAGCGATTAAAACTCAGTTTGGCTGGCATGTTATTTTAAGAGAAGGATCTAGATCACAAACACCCCCCCCTTTTGAAGCATTAAAAGCACAACTAGAGCCAATGCTTAAAGGTAAAAAAGTACAAGAATTTATAGATAACTTGCGTACTAATGCAAAAGTTGAAATATTTTTAGAAAAAGAACCGACTGAAAAAATTGAAGCGCCTAAATCATCTGTAGATACTGCAACTGAATCAGTAGAAGTCGTTATAGAGAGCGTAGAGAAAATAACAGATAAACCAGCTACTGAAGCAGTGAAGACTGTAAAAGAAAACCTTCCATCAACAACTAAAGAAGTGACAAAAGCTGTTACTGAAGAAGCAACGGATACTACAACAAAGGCGATTGATTCAGTAACTAAATAATAGACTGTTCTTTTATCTCTTAAACCCTCTCCGGCTGGAGAGGGTTTGGGTGGGGAGAAGTTAAAATAATGGCTTTTTTTCTATTCTCTGTGGTTTGCTAGGTACTGTAGGCAACTGCTACTCCATTGCTCTTCTAAATGCCGCCCATGGCATTATGCGCTGCTCTACAAAAAAACCATCAAAGTTAAGTTATCTATTAATCGTCCCAAAAGTTCTGGCAGGGTATTTTGACACTCTTTTATTAACACTCATTGTAGCTCGTATGAAACGAAGTG
>JAGLUC010000201.1 GCA_023134955.1 Methylococcales bacterium
CCTGTTGATCAACAGGTCTAGTAAAGAGGTGAAATTCTATATATCTATAGTTTAATTGTCAAACATTAAATCTGAAATGCACCACATCTCCGTCTTGTACATTATAGTCTTTTCCTTCTAAACGCCACTTACCAGCATCTTTGGCACCTTGCTCACCTTTGTTGTCAATAAAATCCTGATAAGACACGACTTCGGCTCTGATGAAACCTTTTTCAAAGTCTGTATGAATCACACCTGCAGCTTGTGGTGCTGTTGCAGTAACCGGGATTGTCCATGCTCTGACTTCTTTTACCCCTGCGGTAAAATAAGTGGCTAAATTTAGTAGTTTATAAGCGGCTCTTACTACTCTATTTAAACCAGGCTCTTCTAAGCCTAAGTCATCCAAAAATTCTTGTTTTTCATCGTCATCCAGTTGTATTATTTCTGCTTCTATCGCTGCACAAACTGCAACAACATTTGCCCTTTCTTTAGCGGCTAATTGCTCTACTTGTTCTAACATCGGGTTATTTTCAAAGCCGTCATCTTGAACATTAGCAATATATAGCGTTGGCTTTATAGTGATTAAACAATACTCTTTAATTAATGCAACTTCATCTTCACTTAAGCCTAATGAGCGAACAGGCTCACCTTGATCAAGGTGAGCGGATACTTTTTCTAACACCTTTCTCTTGGCAACTTCTTCTTTATTACCTGATTTTGATGCTTTAACCGCTCTTTGCAATGCTTTTTCTATGGTTGACATATCTGCCAATGCAAGCTCTGTATTAATCACCTCTATGTCATCGATAGGGTTTATTTTTCCTGCTACGTGTATCACATTATCGTCTTCAAAACATCTTACAACATGGACAATGGCATCAGTTTCTCTAATGTTACCTAAAAACTGATTACCTAAGCCTTCCCCTTTTGATGCGCCTGCAACCAGGCCTGCAATATCGACAAATTCAATAGTTGTTGGTAATACACGTTCTGGATTAACGATTTCAGCAAGCTTGTCTATTCTTGGGTCAGGTACGGGGACAACGCCAATATTTGGGTCAATGGTACAAAAAGGGTAGTTTTCTGCTGCAATAGTTGCGTTGGTTAATGCATTAAATAATGTTGATTTTCCTACATTAGGTAGTCCAACAATTCCGCAGTGAAGTGCCATATAATTTATTTCTCTTGTTATTTTAGTGCTGTAGGTTGTGGGATGACGACAGGAACCCCAACACCTTTACATTACGCAAGATGTTGGCTTTCGTTCCTCATCCCAACCTATCGGGCTGATTTGTAATAGGGCGTAATTATACAAGTGAAAACCAAATTCATAAATTTTTTTGTATTTATTCAGCGTATTGTTTTTGGGCCGCAGTGCTTTAGCCTGTACTCTTATTACCCATGCAGGCTAAAGCACTGCGCCCCAGAAATATAAACAATCAGCCCATCTCTACTTCATTTTTTGAATCTCAGTCCTTTTTATCCCCGATATTCTTAACTCGACCAGCAACTTCCTAAACTCATCATCTTTCAATGCGTCAGTACAAATAACGACTGCCTGCTTTTGTTCTTGTTTTTCAGGAAACTTGAAATGTAAAAAGATGACATAAGGAGTGATAACCGTTGATTTCAATATTTTGATAGCCTGAAAATCTTGCTCCAACAAGGCTATTTCCCACTCAAATGCCTCACTATGTCGAATAGTGAATCCATTAAAATTAATTTCGCGTTTTAAATAATAAAATAAGCTGATTAGAATTAAACTGATGATTATCAGTTTATAGCTGATTGCCAGTGCATTTAGGCTGGCTGCCAAAATAGCGATAATATGCAATACAATCAAACCTTTAATTAACAAGGAAGATTGATTGATTTTAAATATTTTCGGGGTTGCGGATTTTTTGGACAAGGTTTGTAAGTGCTGTAGAGTCAGGTAGTTGATCACCCAGTAAAAACAGGATAAGTTGTGAATCTTGTAAATTTAATAATTCTACAAACAATGCCAATTCATCTTTATCCATTTGCTGATAATGTTTAAGCAAATAGCTTTCTAACAGGTAATCCAGTTCTTTGGTGCCTCGTCGACATTGCCATTTTAACCGTGCAAACGAGGACACAAAATCAACCTTGTTGGCGAATAACCATCATTTTTTTAATATCCGCTATCGCTTTCGCTGGATTTAAGCCTTTTGGACAGGTATCTGTACAACTCATAATAGTATGGCAGCGATAGAGTTTATAAGGGTCTTCCAATTCATCCAGGCGTTCTCCTGTACTTTCATCCCGACTATCTTCTAGCCAGCGAGAGGCTTGTAGCAATACCGCCGGGCCTAAATACTTGTCACTATTCCACCAGTAACTTGGACAGCTTGTTGAGCAACAAGCACACAGCACACACTCATATAAACCATCTAATTTTGCTCTTTCTTCTTTGCTTTGTAGTCGCTCTCTATCCGCAGGAGCCGGTGTTTGAGTTTCTATCCACGGTTTGATTGATGCATATTGGGCATAAAAATTAGTCATATCTGCGACTAAATCTTTAATTACATCCAAGTGAGGCAAAGGAAAGATTTTAATGGTACCTTTATAGTCTTCAATGGCTTTGGTACAGACTAAAGTATTTTTGCCATTCACGTTCATCGCACAAGAGCCACACACCCCTTCTCGACAAGATCGTCTAAAGGTTAGGGTGGTATCGATTTCATTTTTAATCTTTAAGATAGCATCTAACACCATTGGCCCACAGTCATCCATATCAATATAAAAAATATCAATACGTGGATTTTCACCCGAATCTGGATTCCAACGATAAACTTCAACGCGCCTGGTGTTGACTGCGTTTTCAGGGGCAGGAAATTCTTTCCCTTTTTGTAAAACAGAGTTTTTAGGCAATGAAAATTCAACCATTAGTAAACCCTCTTTTTAGGTGGAATAACATCAACTTCATCCGTTAGTGTGTACATATGAACAGGTCTATAATCAATATTAACTTTATCTTCAGCCAGCCATAATAATGAATGTTTTAACCAGTTTTCATCGTCACGGTCAGGGTAATCTTCTCTGGCATGTCCACCACGACTTTCTTTTCTATTGGCAGCAGCCGTAATAGTGACATAGGCCTGATCTAACAAGTTGTCTAATTCCAGCGTTTCCACTAAATCAGTATTCCAAATTAAGGAAGAATCACTAACATTTACATTAGCGAAAGAAGCTCTTACTTTTTCTAATGCTGTAACCCCTTCTTGCAAAACCTCGCCTGTTCTAAAAACAGCGGCATGACTTTGCATGATTTTTTGCATTTTCAATCGAATATCTGCGGTCTTCTCTGTGCCTTTTGCATGACGAATACCATCAAAACGCGCCAAAGCTTTATCACATGCATCATTTTTTAATGGTGCATGTGCTGTTCCCGGTTTTATAAGTTCTGCACAGCGTTGAGCAGCTGCTCGACCAAAAACAATTAAATCTAACAGTGAATTAGAGCCTAAACGATTAGCACCATGTACTGACACACAAGCTGCTTCACCAATTGCCATTAAACCAGGCACTACCGATTCAGGATTACCATCTTTTAAGGTGACCACCTCAGCTTTATAGTTGGTTGGTATGCCACCCATGTTGTAATGCACAGTGGGTAAAATAGGGATAGGTTGCTTGGTTACATCGACATCGGCAAAAACCTTTGCTGTCTCAGAAATACCAGGTAAGCGTTCTTTGGTTATTTCCGGATCAAGATGTTCAATATGAAGATAGGCATGATCTTTTTCTGGTCCAACACCCCTGCCTTCCCTAATTTCCAGAGTAATCGCCCGACTAACCACATCCCTAGAGGCTAAATCTTTTGCATTGGGTGCATAACGCTCCATAAAACGCTCACCTTCGGAGTTGGTTAAATACCCGCCCTCTCCTCTCACACCTTCAGTGATTAAACAGCCTGCACCGTATATACCAGTTGGATGGAATTGAATAAATTCCATATCTTGTAACGGTAAACCCGCTCTTAAGACCATGGCATTTCCATCACCCGTTACAGTATGTGCCGAGGTGCAGGAAAAAAAGGTACGCCCATATCCACCCGTTGCCAATATGGTTGAATGCGCTCGAAACAAATGCAAAGAACCATCATCCAAACACCAGGCCAATACACCTTTACATTCGCCGTTGTCCATAATCAAATCAAGTGCAATATATTCTACAAAGAATTCAGCATTATGCTTTAAGGCTTGCTGATACAGCGTATGCAGAATCGCATGTCCTGTCACATCGGCTGCTGCACAAGTTCTTTGTGCGATTCCTTCACCAAAATTAGTGGTCATACCACCAAAAGCACGTTGATATATTTTGCCTTCTTTGGTTCTGGAAAATGGCACACCATAATGTTCTAGTTCAATAATGGCAGGAATAGCTTCTCGACACATATACTCAATAGCATCTTGGTCACCTAGCCAATCAGAACCTTTGATAGTATCGTACATATGCCAGCGCCAATCATCTTCCCCCATATTACCTAACGCCGCACTAATGCCGCCTTGGGCTGCAACCGTGTGACTTCGGGTAGGAAATACTTTGGTAATACAAGCTGTTTTCAAGCCTTTTTCTGCCATCCCAAAAGTGGCGCGTAATCCTGCCCCACCTGCGCCCACGACAATAGTGTCGTATGTATGTTCGGTGATTTTATAGTCTTTAAACATCAGTTATTCCATGCCTGCAATTTGAAAGATAGCGACTATTGCCAGTAATGCAATAAAGAAAAAGCTTAGCTTTATCAACCAGATTAATGTTATTTTACGCCATTCTGTATGTACATAATCTTCAACAACTACTTGTAATCCCAATGCCGCATGATAAAACGCTGCAATAATCCAGGCTATTGCAATACTTATGTTTAATGGGCTTGCTAACCAAAGAATAATCTCCGTATGTGTAGAATTTAAAAATTGTTTGGTAAATAAAACCATCCAAAATGATAAGGGGATTAAAGCAATCGCAGTGATTCTTTGCATCCAGAAATGCCCTGTTCCTGCTTTTGCAGTCCCAAGACCTTTAACTTTAGCTAAAGGGGTTTGAAATTCCATAATGTGTGTAAGCTTAATAAAAGATGAGTGTTAAAAGCAAAGATAGGGACAATTCTATAATGGCATTCTTATCCATAGCTTCTTTATCAAAGCCACTACCCACATCCCAGATTAGATGCCTAATACCATGACAAAGATGAAAAAATAAGGCGTAAAAAAACAAACCAACCGCAATATCCACCCAAATATTATCTAATAAAGTCTGTATTCCAGAAAAGGTTTCATTGCCTTGTAAAATAACAAAAAAACTGACAGCATAAAAAATAAGTCCAAATGCTAAAATAACGCCTGTCATACGGTGAGTGATTGATATAATACCTGTTAATGGTAATCTATAAACCTGTAAATGAGGTGATAGCGGTCTATTATTTTGTGTCATAATTTTATGAATGATTGGACATAAATTCAGGGAAATTTGATTGCTTTTTAATTATAGTCGTTTTTTAATCTAATACTAAAAACAGCCTTATCATTTAGTCGCACGGTTAAAGTGCGAAGTATACCATTAACTTTTCAGACAAACCTCTCTCTAACACCATGAATAAAAATTGGATTGATTTTTTAAAATCTAACAATGCCACTATTACTGACTCTTCAGATATACACTTTTCTGATTCACCATCATCATTAGATAATTCAATAACGGCTGTTTCTCATTTATCAATTATAAAAGTAACTGGAAAGGATGCCTCTCAGTTTCTACAAGGTCAACTCACTTGCAATATTAATGAGCTAACTGAATCAAATAGTTTTTTTGCGGCATTTTGTAATGCTAAAGGGCGTGCGATCAGTACTTTATTAATCATAAAAGCTGCGGATAGTTTTCTATTAATTCTACCTAAAGTATTAATAGAAAAAGTGATTAAAAAACTACAAATGTATATTCTTCGTTCAGATGTACAATTAATTGATGACAGTGATGAACTCTGCTTAACAGGCTTAACCACAGATAAAACTGATTTATTATCACTCCCAGATAACGCTTTTGATGTATTCCAAAATACAGACATCATCATTAAACTTCCTGCCAACAAGCATCGCTTTTTAATCATTGCCTGTGCAGAACAATCTATCTCTACCTGGAAAACAGTTATTGATAAAAATGCCATAAGCATGATTAATTCAGAATCATGGCGTTATCAGGATATTCTGGCAGGCTTACCCTGGCTGACAGACACAACATCAGAAGAATATATTCCACAAATGCTTAATATTGATAAGTTAGGTGGAATCAGCTTTAAAAAAGGCTGTTATACAGGACAGGAAATTATTGCCAGAACACACTATTTAGGTAAAGCAAAGCGAGAATTATTGCTTGCTGAATGCGGTTCAACTGAGTTGTTAGACAATAATATCCTGGTCATATCGGATAATAATGAACAATCCTTAGGGAAAGTGATAGCCATACAAGCAAATAACAATCACTGTATAATGCTGATTGTTATGCAAACAATTGATCCCGAGTTAAAAAACCTTAGGCTTAATAACTCAAATCAAGATAAAATTAAAATTATAGCTTTCCAATAAAGGTTTTATAACATGCAGTTCAAATCAGTTCAGGACTTCCTGGATCATGTACAAGAAGAGCTCGATGCAAATCGTCTGGTTTTACCCACCTTACCTGATATTGCATTAAAGGTTAGAGATGCTGTCGCTAAAGGCGAGTCTACCTCTCAAGAGCTTGCTGCAATGATTATCACCGATGCAGCACTTTCAGCCAGGCTTATTCAGGTTGCGAACAGCCCTTTATACAAAGGCACTGTTGAAATTAATAATATTCAAATGGCAGTTACTCGCTTAGGCAGCTCAACCATCAGATCATTAATCACTAGCCTGGTTATGCAGCAAATGTTTACCCCAACAACGGATCTGCTAGAAAAATATTTTAGAGCAACCTGGGAGCAGAGTGTTAATGTCTCATCAATTAGTCGCGCCTTATCCTCATTTGTTCCACACCTTAATGCAGATGAAGCCATGCTGGCAGGACTAATACATCAAATTGGTAAGCTACCTATTTTAATGCTGGTTGAAAATATTGCCGAATTTAGAGATAGCCCATCCAGGCTTAACAAGCTATTGGAAAAAGCTCATCCACATGTTGGCAAAATTATCATGGATACCTGGGATTTTCCAGAAGATTTAAAACTGGTTGCTTCTGAATATGTTAACTTTGACCGTGATACAGGTAAAAAAGCTGATTATGTTGATTTAGTTCAAGTTGCTTTTTTACAAAGCATTGCAGGAACTGACCACCCTGCCTGTAGAAGAGAGTGGAGTACTGTCCCCTCATTTGCAAAACTTGGTCTGTCAACTGATGATGATATACTTGAAATAGAAGGTATCTCTGACGAAGTAGAACTTGCTCGCTCAATAATATCGTAACAATCAACTTAATCATGATAGATCATCAAGCCAGCCTTTCTTTTAGACGCTTGGGCATGTTAACCATATGTGCTGTTTATTTTGTTATTCTTGTAGGCGGAATTGTAAGAGCCTCGGGAGCTGGAATGGGGTGTCCAGACTGGCCTACTTGCTTTGGACAATGGATACCACCCACATCAGAAGCTCAATTGCCCGAAAACTACCAGGAAATTTATGCCGAACGAGGCTATAAAAACACCCAATTTAATCCTGTAAAAACCTGGACAGAATATGCCAATCGCCTGATAGGGGTTTCTATTGGTATATTAATATTCTTAACCGCCTGGGCTTCAAGAATTTATTTGAAATCAGACAAAAGTGTTTTTTACTTAGCCTTATCTGTTTTTTTTCTGGTTGGGTTTCAAGGCTGGTTAGGTTCAGCCGTCGTTGCCAGTAATTTAAAACCCTTTATGATTACCTTGCACATGCTGCTGGCTCTATTTATTGTTGCCCTGCTCATATACGCAATTGCAAAGTCTCAAAAAGCCAGTCTGCAACAAATAGATACTAGCCAAATACCCGACTCAATAAAAACAATCGTCATTTGTGCCATGGGATTAACCCTCATTCAAGTTGCCATGGGTACACAAGTGAGAGAAGCAGTAGATTTTATCGCTCATGAACACAAATATATAGATCGGGAATACTGGCGTGACAGCTTCCCCATTATTTTCTATATTCATCGCTCATTTTCAGCCATTATTTTATTCACCAATCTGTGGATTTGCTGGAAAATTTATCAAACTGTCGATAAAAACAACCTTCTAATTCGTTGCATTTATGTGCTTATGGGCGTGATTGTCACGGCAATTATTGCTGGTATAACACTTGATAGATTAGCTGTCCCCCCTATTGCACAACCTATTCACCTATTAATGGCTAATTTAATATTTGGTATTCAATTTTTTATTTATATTTGTTTAACATATTCATCTGAAAAAGCTACACCTTAAAAATATTGATACAAATTTACCATTAAAATTATGCCTTAATGAGACGTAGGCATCTTTTCTCGTAATTTCAAAAATCGCTGGTAGCGTTGCTTTGAAATATCACCATTTTCAGCAGCCATTCTAACGGCACAGCCTTTATCTTTTAAATGCCGACAATCACTAAATCGGCATAGTTCAAGTAAAGGTTGAAATTCTCTATATCCCCAGGCTAACTGTTGCTCAGTTAAGTCAGCCAATCCAAAAATGGCAACCCCTGGACTATCAATTAAACCCCCACCTTCAGGTAAATGGTATAGCGTTGCTGCGGTGGTGGTATGCCTGCCATGTTTGGTGATTTCAGAAACCGTATTGGTTTTTAGCTGTTTATCTGGAATGATGGCGTTGGTTAACGATGATTTCCCTACCCCTGATTGCCCAGCAAAAATACTGATTTGATTATTTAAAGCCGCTTTTAATTCAGTCATTCCAATATCTTTAATAGCACTCACTTTGTGAAGCTTGTATCCCAGTTTTTGATATTGCTGTAATTCTGTTTCAATTTCAGCAAGATTGTTCAAATCAACTTTGTTAAGAACTAACACGGCATCTATATTTTTACTTTCGCAAATAGCCAGATATTGATCAATCAATAAAAAATCACAATGGGGTTCAGTGGCAAATATTACATAAATTTTATCTATATTGGCAGCGACAGGGCGTGTTTTTTTATTTCGACTGGGGCGAGTAAGTACAGAGCGTCTAGGTAAAATTTTTTCTATACGCCCTTGATCAGCTGATGATTGAATCACCATCACCTGATCCCCGACAGCTACTGTCTCCAGTTTTCGTCGAGTTTGGCAGAGTAGAATAGAATCTGACACTTCAACCGCAATCCCTTGTCCCAGATGAGATACAACCAGTCCTTCTACTAAATCACTCATCAGTGATTACATTTTAGATTCTATATGGGCAATACGAATAGCTGCGGGTGGATGGCTGTAATGGAATGCAGAGTATAGCGGGTCTGGCGTTAAAGTACTGGCATTTTCTTCGTACAATTTAACCAGTCCACTAATCATTTTGCTGGCTTTAGCATTGTTTGATGCAAAGTCATCTGCTTCAAATTCAAATTTACGTTGGAAATATGCGCTAATAGGCTGCATAAAAATGGTAAATACAGGTGAAACCAGAGCGAATAACAATAAAGCAGCGGCATTTGAGTGGGTATCAACACCTAATCCACTAAAAAACCAGTCTTGAGTAATTAACCAGCCTAAAATGGCAAAGCTGCACAGTGTCATTATAGATGATGCGATCAGCATTTTAATCACATGTTTGCATTTAAAATGACCTAACTCATGGGCTAATACAGCTTCTAATTCTTCTTCATCTAAAGAGTCAACCAAGGTGTCAAAAAAGACGATGCGCTTATTATTACCCATGCCTGTGAAATAGGCGTTACCATGACCCGAGCGTTTAGAGCCATCCATAATAAATATGCCCTTACTACTAAATCCACAACGCTCTAATAAACCCTGGATACGGTCTTTTAAAGAGCCTTCTTCCATAGGAGTGAATTTATTAAACAAAGGTGCAATAACGGTGGGAAATAACCAGCTCATTAATAACGAAAAAGACATTAAAATAGCCCAGGCATAGAGCCACCAAAACGAACCAATGCTATCCATTACCCAAAGGATCAATGCCAAAATAGGCATACCAATTGCAATGACTAACGATAATGAGATTAATTGATCTTTGAAAAAACGTCCTACAGTACTTTTGTTAAAGCCATATTTTTCTTCAATAACAAAGGTCTGGTATAGGCTGGTCGGTATTTCAAGTACAGTCATAACTAAGATGATCGTTGCAACAGCAGCTAAGTCAGTCAACATGGCTGATAAACCAAAAGAACCCCATAATTGAAAAGCCAGTTCAATACCGCCACCTAAGGTGAGGAGTAGTAGAAATATAATACCGATAACACTGTCTATATCGCCTAACTTGCCTTTATCTACTGTATAGTCGGCAGCTTTTTGATGAGCCTCTAAAGAAACAGAGTCTTTAAATGCATCAGGTACTGCTTCCCTATGTTTTGAAACAAAAGATTTTTGGCGTAAGGAGAGCCAAAATTGAATGTAGTAAGAGATGACTAAAGCGATTAAAAATATTATGGTAAATGTATTCATGGCTGACGTAAAAGCAGTGAGAGTTTAAGAATTAGCTATACAGTTTAGCCAATGCTACAATTTGTAGCCACTATACATATTATGGAAACAAAATGACACAGGATTCTAGTAATCTTATTTGGATTGATTTGGAAATGACTGGCTTAGATCCTGATACTGATTTAATTATTGAGATTGCAACCATTGTAACCGATAAAGATTTAAATATTTTGGCACAAGGGCCAGTGCTTGCGGTTCATCAGGCGGATGAAGCTATTGCAGGCATGGATGACTGGAATCAGAAACATCATGGACAGTCAGGTTTAATAGAGCGTATTAAAGCATCGACGATTGATGATGCAGAAGCTGAAAGACAAACCATCGAATTTTTAAACCAATGGGTACCAAAGAATAAATCACCCATATGTGGCAATAGTATTTGTCAGGACAGACGGTTTCTTTATCGCTATATGCCAGAGCTAGAAAGCTATTTTCATTATCGTAATTTGGATGTCTCTACTTTAAAAGAATTGGCAGCTCGCTGGGCTCCCGAATTATTAAAAGGTTTTAATAAAAAATCAGCTCATAAAGCTTTGGACGATATTATAGAGTCCATTGATGAGATGAAATATTATCGTCAACATTTTATTAAATTCTGATTAATGAATCAGTTGGTAGCTGTTGCATTAGGTGGCTCTTTTGGTGCTGTGCTGCGTTTTTTAATTTCCACAGGCGTATACCAATGGCTGGGGCGTGGATTTCCTTATGGTACTTTGGCAGTTAATATAATTGGCTCTTTTTTAATTGGCTTGATGACAGAAGCATTAATTTTGGAACGTATCTCCATTTCAATGGAATTTCGGACAGCTATCTTGGTAGGCTTGTTTGGGTCATTAACTACTTTTTCAACCTTTTCATTAGATACACTTTATTTAATTGAGCAAGGACATTTTGCCAAAGCCTCTATAAATGTTGTGAGTAGTGTGGTGGTCTGTGTTTTCGCTGTCTGGATAGGGATAACATTTGGTAAAATGTTGTTTTTAAATACTGGAGGCGTTGTTCATTGGATGGGTTGGGTCTTTCCTTACGGCTTATTAGTGGTTAATACTATTGGTGCTTTTTTAATAGGTATTATAAGTACCATTTTATTAAGTAAAATAGCACTTTCAGAAGAACACAGCGCAGCATTGGTTATCGTTTTTGTCGGTGCTTTTATCACTCTTTCCACTTTGTATTTGGTACTTTATTTTATTGAACATGACTATACCTTTACTACCCATTTAAAGTCTATACTAGCGGCAGTTGCAACTAACCTGGTAGTTTTTGGTACGGCATTATGGTTAGGATTGTTAGCAGGTCGGCAGATTTAAGGTTTAATTATGCTGTTAGTGATTGCACTGAATAGTTGTATGGAACTCAAGGAGGTAGAATGCCAGAATCCAGCAAACGGTGGGCTATATTAGCATTTATTTTCCTTTATTTAAGTATGGCTCTCCCTGGGGTTTTGTCTTTTAATGGAAGTGAGTATGAATCATCTTGTCTTGTGTTTAATATGTTTAGTTTGCAAACCGAAGAATATCGCCAGTTTACACGAACAAATCATTTTATAAGTGGTGTTTTTGCTTTATCAGTTTTTTTGGTAATTTATGCTCAGTGGACACGCATAATTGCAATTATGTTGGTTGTTGCAATTATATATTCTCCTCTTAACGATCTACATGAGCCTATGTTGACAGGTGAATATTCAAAAATATATCTTATACTGCCCCCTGTATTAGGTATGTTTTCTGATTCAATGATTTTGTGGATATATGGTAATTATGAAATGCTTCTTATGCTAATGGGTGGAATTACTGCTCTAGTTAGCTATGCTTTGATTCATTATTTTAATAATGGCAACCCACGAATTGTAATTCCTGTATTTACGCTGTTTGTTTTTGGGTATAGTAGTCTTTACATCTTTATAGTTGAACAAGAATTTCTAATGCTGACCATTCATAATTCCATATTATTTGCGCTGGCAGTGATGTTTGGTTTTAGGTTTTGGATAAATAAAGCATCTTATAACTAGCCGCTTAACTTGATGAAAAAAAACGCTGAAAATTAGTGTACATATTATGTTTTGTTATAGGTGATCAATAATGAACTCATCTTTTATATATTTAGGTAATTTATTTCTATGTTAGACCCTCAATTATTCAGATCTGATCTTGATAGCGTTAAACTGCAATTAGATAGACGATCTTATGATTTTGATGCTTCAGCGTATGAGGCATTGGAAAGTAAACGTAAAGTTGTTCAAATAAAAACCCAGGAATTACAAAATGAGCGAAATAAAAGCTCAAAAGGGATTGGACAAGCAAAGGCAAAAGGTGAAGATATTCAGCCATTGCTGGATCAAGTCCAACATCTGGGTGATCAGTTAAAACAGGCAGAAGCAGAATTGTCTGAAATTCAACAACAGATGACGGCTTTAATGGAAGCAATACCTAATTTTCTTGATGAGCTAGTACCCGCTGGAAAAGATGAAGAGGACAATGTAGAACTTAGTCGTTGGGGTGAAAAACCAGTGTTCTCTTTTCAGCCTAAAGATCATGTGGATTTAGGTGAAAATAAAGGCCTGGATTTTGAAATAGCTGCCAAAATTGCCTGTGCTCGTTTTGCGGTATTAAAAGGGCCATTGGCACGTCTACAAAGAGCCATTATTCAATTGATGTTAGATACTCATACCGCCGAACATGAATATGAGGAAACTTATGTCCCCTTTTTGGTTAATGCCGATAGTTTATATGGAACGGGGCAATTACCCAAGTTTGAAGAAGACTTGTTTAAAGCCAGTAGCAACCCTGATTTATATTTAATTCCTACCGCAGAAGTCCCTGTTACTAATATAGTGAGAGATAGCATTGTCGATGCTAAACAAATGCCGTTAAAATTTGTTTGTCATACCCCGTGCTTTAGAAGTGAAGCGGGAGCATATGGGAGAGATGTAAGGGGCTTGATTCGCCAGCATCAATTTGAAAAAGTTGAATTAGTTCAAATAGTATCAGCAGCAGACTCAGAAAAAGCACATGAAGAATTAACCCAACATGCAGAAAATATTTTGCAGAAATTAAAGCTACCCTACAGAAAGGTTTTATTGTGTGCTGGTGATACAGGTTTTTCATCGTCAAAAACCTATGATTTAGAAGTCTGGCTTCCTGGACAAGATAGCTATAGAGAAATTTCTTCCTGTAGTAATTTCAAAGATTTTCAGGCACGTAGAATGCAAGCACGCTGGCGTAATCCAGAAACTGGCAAACCAGAATTAGTGCATACTGTTAATGGCTCTGGCTTGGCAGCAGGACGAACATTAATTGCGGTGATGGAAAATTACCAGGACGAGCAAGGCAGAATACATATTCCAGAAGCATTGAAACCTTATATGACTGGAATTGAGATAATTGAATAATTTGGAGGTTGATATGAATAAATTGATTAAAGGTTTTTTAATGGCTTGCTTAGTATTTTTCAGCATGGTGGCTGGTGCGCAATCAGTGGAAGAAATTAAACAATTAGCAAAACAAGGTAATGCCTTGGGTCAGGCAAAATTTGCCTCATTACATATTCTTGGCAGAAATGGTGTAGAAGTTGATAATCAAGTCGCTATGGAATGGATGAAAAAAGCAGCTAATCAACAACTGGTTGAAGCGCAAGTTGTGGTTGCTGCTATGTATGATCGTGGTATGGGAGTGAAAGCTGACAAGAAGCAAGCAACTCAATGGTATGAAAAAGCTGCAAAACAAGGACATGGTACTTCACTCGCTATTCTAGGAAGAAACCCCACGGCTAAAGGGAGTATTAAATTTGGCTATCAAGGTATGCGATTAAATGCAGCAAGGGCAATTCCCAAAGAGTACGCAAAAAGATTTTTAATGCAAAAATAAAGTAACTACTCAGCATAAAATAAATATCGCTAATCTTCAGATATAGCGGAGTTAAGTCCACTACATCTGTGTCACACTCTAAGGACTGAGGATTTAATAAGTTACTGGAGTTTGGCGTAGGATTTTGGCTTCACAGGAGTGCCAATAAAACAGGCGCATAGCAAGAGCTACGCAACTGTTTTATTGGTGCTTCTGTGGAGGCAAAAGACAAGTCAAAACCTGGAAGTTATTAAATCTTCAGTCCTAATCACAATTAGAAAAATACTTTAAACTTATAAATGACAATAAAAACACGCTTTGCCCCCAGTCCAACGGGCTATTTACATGTAGGTGGTGCCAGAACTGCTTTGTTTTCCTGGTTGTATGCCCGTAAACATGGTGGAAAATTCATTCTAAGAATTGAAGATACCGATTTAGAACGCTCAACTCAAGCCTCTGTTGATGCTATCTTTGACGGCATGAACTGGTTAGGCCTTAGTCATGATGAAGGACCTTTTTACCAAACCCAACGCTTTGATCGCTATAAAGAAATTATTCAGCAATTGATAGATCAGAATGATGCTTATTATTGTACCTGTACACGTGAAGAATTAGACCAATTAAGAGAGCAACAAAAAGCCAATAAAGAAAAACCTCGTTACAACGGTAAATGCCGAGGTAAAAAACATACTGACGGGGTTATCCGCTTTAAAAATCCAACGGATGGCAAAGTCGTTATTAAAGACCTGATTAAAGGCGATATTGTTGTTGCCAATAAAGAACTGGATGATTTAATTATTGCTCGCTCAGATGGCACGCCGACCTATAATTTAACAGTTGTTGTAGATGATCTGGACATGGAGGTTAGTCATGTCATTAGAGGGGATGATCATATTAATAATACCCCCAGACAAATCAATATTCTTAAGGCTTTAGATGCAGAATTACCTTTATATGCTCACGTACCGATGATTTTAGGTTCTGATGGCGCAAGATTGTCTAAAAGACATGGTGCTGTGAGTGTGATGCAATATCGAGATGATGGTTATTTACCTGATGCATTATTAAATTATTTAGTGCGTTTGGGCTGGTCACATGGTGATCAAGAAATTTTCTCCGTTGCTGAAATGATTGAATTGTTTGACCTAAAAGACTGTAATGTTTCAGCCTCTACCTTTAACACAGAAAAACTATTGTGGCTGAATCATCAATATATTATGAATAGTGAGCCGGAACATGTTGCCAAATATTTAGCATGGCATATGCAACATCAAGGTTTAGATATTGCCAATGGCCCAGATTTGGTTGAAATGGTTAAAGCGCAAAGAGAGCGAAGCAAAACATTGGTAGAAATGGCTGCATCCAGTCATTATTTTTATCAAGAATTTGACAGTTATGATGAAAAGGCCGCTAAAAAGAACTTTAAACAAGGCTCTGATCAAGTGCTACAACAATTAATGGATCAATTTAGTCAACTACCAGAATGGGATGGTGAAAAATTACATCAAATAGTTCTTGATACCGCAGAGTCAATGGAACTTAAATTAGGAAAGGTGGCTCAACCACTACGAGTAGCTATTTCTGGTGCAGGTGTTTCTCCAGCAATAGACATTACCTTATCATTACTAGGCAGAGATAAAACCTTGGCTAGAATGGCAAGAGCAATTAAATACATAAAAGAAAACAATAAAAACTAGACAATAAAAGTTATAACTGTATAATCATCGAACTCAACTAAGGGGCCATAGCTCAATTGGGAGAGCGCAACACTGGCAGTGTTGAGGTCGGCGGTTCGATCCCGCCTGGCTCCACCAATTTTGATTTTCAGCTTATTAGTTAAAAAGTCTTAGTCCCCATCGTCTAGAGGCCTAGGACACCGCCCTTTCACGGCGGTAAC
>JAGLUC010000202.1 GCA_023134955.1 Methylococcales bacterium
TTTTCATTACTGCGAATACTTTTGGAGCGATTAATACAAGTTTAATTCAGGTGATTTAAAAAATGGAGTTATCTAAAACCCCATCTTCAGTGTATGCCAGATATTAATCTCTTTAGTTTTGTTAACCCACCTGTCCATCAGCTCTTGGGCTACTCAAAATAGGCGTATAAATAAAGACAAACAAAGAAAACGCCGCTAGCCAAGAGTAAATGGAAACAACAATAAATCCACCATACCAGCTAGGGACTAAAGCGGGTAGTAATACCCTGAATAAAGTCGCAACATTAATTAATATAAAGGCAATAGCAATGGTATTTGATGCTTTAAGAATTCGCCCTGTATGACCTAAAGAAACTCTAGCCATCATCCCTAATGTCAACACCCCTATTCCACCCACTGTAAAGGCATGAATTGCTAATGAAGTAGGAATAATAGTAAAGGATGATAATGCAATAAAAACAAAACCCAGTAAAATCCAGGCATAACCTATGTAGAGCACCCATAATAAAGGTACATACCAGATTCTTGCATCATACCAACCAGCTATTCTGACAGAATTTGCGGTAACGGCTAATAATGCACTTATGGCTAAAAATACACCGCTAATATCGAAAATTAATAATGTAAATACTAGTACACTAGAAGCAATAGAAATTAAGTCATAAAGAGGATTGCGAATGGACATTACACCCTTCAACCCTCGTTCAGTAAAAAAAGGAAAGACACGACCGGCAATCACTAGAATTATCATAATAATAATTCCAATCACTAAATTAAGTCCTGTGAATGCTGTGTTTTCAGTTATACCTAATATTTCAGCATGAATTAAAGCATTTCCCAATGCAATAAATAATAATAAAACAATAAAAAACAGGTTTTTTAAATTACCTGATTTAATAATAGGCTTGGCAATAAAATAAGCCAAGGCAGGTAAAAAAGAAAAATCAATTAGCGCAATGAAAAAGTCAGGTAATAATTCTGAATAAAAACAAACTATCCGCCCATAAACCCAAAGCAAACAAAGTCCAGCTAATTTATCATTTTGTATCGTTTGAATTCCTGTCCAGTTTTTTACCGCTGTTAGTAAAAAACCAGCGATAACTGCCATCGAATACCCCAACAACATTTCATGGGCATGCCATACCGTCGTGGGGTAATAATTATCAATGATTAATGAGCCTTTAAAAATTGATGACCAAAGAGCAATTGCAATGAGGGCAAATAGCCCGGCTAAAGCAAAAAACACTCTAAAACCTAGGGCAAAAATCGGATAATTTAAAATTTGTTTATTCATGCTCTTTGTTCCAACCAGTCAATTTCAGTATTTGAAAAACCTGCAATTATACGCAATTCTCGGTTAAAAGGGCCTTTTGGTTTTCCTTTATAATATTTAACAATCAATTCTTTATATTTTTCTTCATAATTAAATCCATTTTGTTCGCACAGGGTCTTAAACCAATAAGAGCCTATTTCTACGTGTCCTACTTCATCAGTCAATATCCGCGTGAGTAACTCTACACTTTTTTTGTCCCCTTTAGAGTTGAATTTCTCAATCATTTGAGGGGTTACATCCAAGCCTCGTGCTTCCATACATCTAGGAACAATTGCTAATCTGGCTAATACATCTTCTGCTGTATCTTCTGCATGTTCCCAAAGACCATGATGAGCGGGCAAATCTCCATAATCACTACCCATTTCCAACAAGTGTTTTCGGATTAAGGTAAAGTGTTGGGCTTCTTCATCTGCGATGCGTAACCAATCATGATAAAACTTCTCAGGTAAGCCTCTAAATCTATACAAAATGTCCCATGCTAAATAGATTGCAATAAATTCAATATGTGCCAGTGCATGAAAAAAAGCAATGATGCCTGTAGCAGAATTCAACCTGCGTTTAGGCATTTCACGCGGCATTAATAACTGAGGTTTGTCAGGGAATTTAGTTTTTGTTATGGATAAAATAGACGCGGATGACTCAAAGCATAATTTATTATTGTCAAACAGTGCTTTGGCATGATGTGTAGCCGCAATTTTTTTATCAACATCTGCATGATGCAAACAAAATTCAGCACAAGTAAAAATATTTTTCATTATCAGAAAGATCCTTTTACATTCTTTAATAAAACCCGGTAAAAAAGCAACTGAATTAAATTTTTTTCATAACAAGCTACTCTGCAAAACTATCC
>JAGLUC010000203.1 GCA_023134955.1 Methylococcales bacterium
AAATGGAAACCGTCATTATTCTTGATTTTGAGGGGATGCAATGCCCCTCCAACTTTAAACAAACACACTGGCTCTCTTAGTTTTTTCAAGTGAGCCAACAATTTTTCTTTTTAGCCACTCTTACTCCTTTCGAATGAGTGGCGTTCTTTTCGTCCTTTTTATAAAACCGATTTTTTGCGCAGTTGCTCATTAGAACTACAAGCGTGAAATTCACGCTTCTCCATATATTTCGACCAAAGGTGTAGTCCATTACCTCCCGCGCACAAGCGGCCTTACAAAAGGTCGCAATGAAGCGACCTCCCAAAACAGGAGGTAAAAATGAGAATGGTAACAAGATTCGAATTAGCAGCAAAACCCGAAACTGAGCTTTATGCTTTATTAAGAGAGGCTTTTAACGAACTTGCTAAAAGTGATTTTGATACACATGAACGCAGGAATGCACTAACATCAATTGAAAATATTCAAATAGAAATTGGTTTAAGGAATTTATGTACTTAATTTCCATTTTGGGCATTAAGCAGATATTTTATAGCCCCAAATAATCGTAGGCTACATAAAATACCTAAAGTTATATTGTTCATCAATAATATTAGGGTTTTGCTTCACAATTTGTGCAAATCGTGAGGAATATCCTAAGGTAACAGGCAACTTTTTGTGTAAGGTATTATTATTCCAATCCATCTTAGTTAGTCCCAGTATTCCCTGACATGTATCATGCCAGCCACCCTTGCCACTAAAGCGCCTGATTAAAAGAGGAGACGGAGTTTTTTTAAGTGCAAAGTCTTTGTAAACTCCATAATTAGGGTTTTTTAAACTAATCCGTGGAACAAGGCCTTGCGTCCATAATAATGCTTCATTATCACTGATAGGTAGGTACGTCCCTCTTGTTACTGGAAAAATATCTGCCTGCTTGTTTTTATATTTTATTCCAACAAAAGGTGTTCTCTCCACTATCTGAACAAGCTCAATCTCAGTACCATCATTAAAACTATCTAGTGCTCCTAAAATTTCATCTTGGGTAAAATGCGTGTTTTTATGTATTATTATTTTTTTTGGCGTCTTCCCAAAATTGTTTCTTTGGTATATTTGCAAACTTCTAGTTAGAACAGACTGCATTGCTTCTGTTGTAAGAAAAGGATTTTTCTGCCTATCTACAAATTGAGTTTTAGTGTCATAAGCAACGAATTCAAAACCTGTTCCATCCGACTCAAATATTTGACTACAACAAGTGCAATACTCATTATTTTCTTTATTCGTTTTTACAGCATAACTAATACCTATATAAGCCACATCAGAAGATAGGTTGTTTAGCTTCCAAGGTACGCCAGAAGCTTTAGCATACAAGGCCAAACTCAATCCCCACATAACATTAGCACGGCATTTTCTTTTTAAAGAACTGTCTTTTATAATCTGAAATGGTACACCTATAGGGGCGCAATAAGCTTTAAGGTAATCGTGCAGATTAAAACCCTCTTTAACAAAACATTGATCCCATTCGTCAGGTAAGAACAAGAAAAGAACATCAAAAGAGCTCCTATGTTCTTTCAATTTACCGATGGTCGAAAAAAGAGCTTCTGCCAAATTTTGGTAATCACCCTGCTGAGCATAGTCATCCAATAAGTCAGGCAGTTCAATAATACAACGATCTTTATCGGCAATAGATACAGGGGTGCGAAACACTGACTCAAACCCAGGGTATTCAGGATAATATTGTGGAGTGTCAGAAACTTTTGCTGGTTTTTTTAATTCTTTATAGATTTGGCTTAGCTTATCCCCATGGCCTTTAGCTACCATAAAAGCAATTTTCACATTGTTTAAATACCCTAATCCTGCGCTATACGGGCCATACTCTAAAAGCCCTCTAAGTGGGTGTTTGTCAGTTTTTCCATCAGCAAACAAAAGCTCCGGCTCTGGGATTTCTTTATATCCAGAAAGAGCACTTTCCTTAATAAGAGTTGCTTGTGGCACAGTAATTACGTTATCAGTATTGATCATTATCTCGCCCTTCTTGAATAAGCCGTACGAGTGGCTATTGTAAAACCATGTGTGTTTTCGTCACCTGTTTGCAGCTTCAACCTTACGGAGGCAGTTCCTACTGCCTTTATATCTTCAAAAATAGTTTCTATCCATGCAGAAAGCAGGCTATCCATTTTATCGTTTTTAAGTTGTTTTCGTTTTGTATTTACAAAATCCATGCACTTTTTACGGACTTTAGGTGGCGAAATCCATATATCTGGAGAGAGTATAAGTAAGTAATTTTTATTTGTTTGCCTAATGCTAAGGCCGAGAGAAAGTGACCATATGGGTGTAATGGTTTCATTATCCCCAACATCGTTTTTGAAAGCCACTGATGGCAATTCTCCACCTAATTGCCCCATGCAAGCCTTTAACTTTTGCAGTTCTAAAGATTTGAAATGTTCTTTTGAAATTAGGATAGCATTTTTTCTACTCACAAAGTTTTTGTTTTTTGCTATCGAAACACACAGCAATTCCTCTAGCGCAGAATGTAGTGCTTTATGATTTTGTAGATCGGAAATTTGTGCAGATATATCCAAAGTTGAAATTTGAACATTTTGAGGGAAATTATTTTCAATTTCGTCTTTGCTTCCCCAAACACAGACATCTTCATCAATCCAGCAAATTAGTTCCCCCCTGCTTGCTCTTTGAGTTTTCTTAAGCTCTTTCCAATCAATTACATCATTGCTTTTTATCGTGTAACATTTTTTAGGAAGACCTGTTATAGGCAATGCATTAAACCTAATAAAATGACCATTTTGACTTTGTGGCACCATAGAAATAGATACTATCATTTCATTAGCTCTCTGAACCTTTATATCAAGGTCATTTTGTCTGTTTGGTAAATTACGCCATATCTGAGACATTAAAGAGTCAAAATTATCTATTTCTGCAATATATGCCGCAATGCCTTTGGATTGAGCTGCCGCAATTAACTGCTCCACTTTTGGGTTTACATTATCACCTTTTAATACAGCCCAATAAAGCCCATGTGGAAAAGCATTCGTAACATCTAGTGATTCATTAAAAAGGTCAATAATGCACTTATCCCTTCCGCTATACCCTGCAACGATAGTTCCAAATCTTGTTGAAGAGGCTGCAAAACATTGTCTTATTTCTTCATCAGCTTTTTGTAAATCTTCTTCTAAATTAAAAAGCCTCTGATATTGAAAATCACCATGAACTTTAGCATATAAAGGAAATTCATCGTTGTTTAAGGCAGTCTTGCATGCCTTAACACCTTCTAAATGAAATGAAGCTAAATCTTTATTGCAAATATGAGCGTATGCATTTTCAATAACTTTATCAAAATTCGTTGTATATATAACTTTTGCCGTCTTGTCGAACATTAAAGCGGCCAGAACTCTATGACCTATGGATAACGATACCTTCTCTGAAGAAAGAACCTCTGCTAAA
Source organism: Methylococcales bacterium (assembly GCA_023134955.1). Lineage (GTDB taxonomy): Bacteria > Pseudomonadota > Gammaproteobacteria > Methylococcales > Methylomonadaceae > QPIN01. The sequence continues at coordinate 3,433 of JAGLUC010000203.1, forward strand.
TATTTTCTTTGTGCTTCTCGATCATTTCCAAACATTAATTCAAAGTAGAATGAATACTCATCCTCATCATATTGAGCAGGATAACCCTTTGATTCCATATATTCTTGTATTTTTCTTTTTATGGGTAAAAGCTGAATATCTTGATTTTTGATATTTTGATTTTCTTCTAAACAATAATATGTTTTTTTTAAATCCCATATTATATTATTTGCAGTGGGAAGATTAGCGCTTACAGAGGTACCAGCACCAAGAAACCAAGAATACTTATCAAGAGAAGGAATAAGTTTTTGTATCAGCTCTGTTTGAGTAATCCTCATTTTAGATTATTTTCCATTTCTTTTAGTTAAGTTACTTAAACATCATTCAAATAAAAATAAGCCATCCCATCCAGCCTTTCCTTAACTTTTGCCCAATGAGGCATTACTTGCTTCATTAGGCGGTAAAAGTTTTCAGAATGATTATGTTCTGCTATGTGGCAAAGCTCATGTAGCAGTACATAATCAATACACTCTCTTGGTGCTTTTACCAAATGGGGATTTAATGTTACAACCCCCTTGGGTGAACAACTTCCCCATTGCGTTTGCATGGATAACAGCCTTATTGATGGTTTTTCTTTTAGCCATAAGGCTTGTGGAACTACTTCACTTAATCGCCGCTCAAAAACATCCCTCGCCCGTAGCTTATACCAGTCTAACAGTAATGCTTTGGTTTTTTCAGGTTTAGCTGCTTTGATTTTTACTTCAAGAACACCGCGCAGTAACTTTACTTCTGGTTTAAAATCTGGCTCTTCCTTTACTTTTAAAAGATGCCTACGCCCTAGATAAAAATGGCTTTCACCACTCACATAATGTCTGGGTAGAATGTTTTCACGCTGTGCTTCAAAATAATTTTTCTGTCTATAAATCCAACGTACTCGTTTTTTAACGGCATTTAGCACTTCATCATAAGAAGCACTCGGTGGCGCATGTGCAACCACCTGACAATCTGGATGCACTTTGATCAATACTTTCTGCTTATCCGTTTGTCTGGGTTCAATAGCAAAGTGGATTTGCTCATCGCCATATTGAATTGACCCTACTTTTTTTACTGCCACTGCACTCATGGGTGATTAATCCCTTCCCGCACGATCTGAACCAGCCTTTCAATCATCGCTTTTGCCTGATCCATCCCAGTCCCTACTTTCTTGCACTCTGCAAAAATCATAGGCAATAAGTTTTTACGGATTTCAGCTTCTATATTTTGAGGATTGATTGAATGCTCTGCTATCGCATTGGTAATGATTTCATCCACCTTAAAAGACAGGTCAACCCATCTATCTGACAACTCATTATCAAGAGCAAGATTGTCCCCAATCGTCATTTTTAAAACACCGAAATAAGCCTGTGCATGTTTATTCTCGCTGAATTTATCAGGCAAACCATCTACTTCACGTTTTTCAACCTTTTCCTCAAACTCACTAAAAAGCATATATTGTTTTAACGGATGATCAAATAACGCTTCTGCTTCTTCTATGACTTGCTTTAATAGCTTAGAAAATACTTCCTGTGCATAAGGGTCGTCACGTAAACTCTGTTCTATCATTCGAGTAATACGGGTTTTGATAATATCCGTTTCATTTCTGGTTTTATCTTCTGACCAGTCTTTGGGATCAGTTTTTTTACCCATTTTACCAACTTCATAAGCACCTTCTGGCTCTCTAACCTCAACTCCCACTACATGCTTATCCATCAGCTTTTTAATTTTCGCTTCATATTCGTCATAATCGACGGTTTCACCGGCATCTGTCTTGGCAAGCTGGCGAAGAGAAGAAAACTGCTTCACTGTTTCTTTGTAATGCTTCCTATCTTCTTCACTAAAGCTTTTATCTTCAAAAAAACTGGCTGATTGCAGGGCGACTTTTAAACAATTAGCAAAGTCAGATAAACGATCATAAAAATCTTCTCTAATTTTTAGATTTGCATCGAGCATTTCTCCATGCATCTCCTGCATTTTAGGAATAATCACCTGCCGAAGCTGCTCTATATCAGCTTTATTTTTAACATTTTTAAAGATTGCCCATACGTTTTTATATAGCATCGGAAGCTTTTTATATTCCGTGCTCATTTGCTGATAAAGCCCTTCAATATCATTAATATCAAAACCACCTTGAGTACGATTAGCCAAATCTTGATATTTAGCAATGGTAGTATCCAGCTCGGCTAAAATACCGCGATAATCAATTAACAAGCCAAACTTTTTCTTTTCATGCAGGCGGTTAACCCGTGCAATAGCTTGAATAAGGTTATGCTCCTTTAAAGGCTTATCAATATAAAGTACGGTATTTTGTGGCTCATCAAACCCCGTCAAAAGCTTATCAACCACAATCAGTATTTTAAGCTCATTATCATTTTCAAAGCGATCAACAATATTCTTGGTATAAGCTTTCCCATCTTCAGAACCCACATTGTCTTTCCACCATTTTGCTACTTCTGGAATACTATTTTCATCAACATCGATATTGCCTTCTCTGGTATCAGGTGCAGACATCACAATGGCAGATTCAAACAAACCCAGCTCATCCATAAACTGCTTATATTGAATAGCAGACAACTTACTATCACAAGCAAGCTGTCCTTTAAGCCCGTCATCAATATTCTTGTCAAAATGATTGGCAATATCATAAGCAATCAAACGAATACGATCTTCCGACTGATATAAATGCCCCTTTTTAGCGAATTTCTTTTTCAGATCACTTTTCTGTTCATCCGTTAGCCCTTCAGTAATTCGGTCAAACCAGCTATCAATAGCTCGTGAATTAATATCAAGATCAGGAATGCGCTCTTCATAAAGCAATGGCGTAACGGTTTTATCTTTTACAGCCTGCTGCATGGTATAAGCATGAACGATAGAGCCAAATTTATTCGTGGTTTTATCATCCTTTATCAGCGGCGTGCCGGTAAATGCTACGAAAGAGGCATTCGGCAGTGCTTGGCGCATACGAATATAATTCTCTCCGCCTTGCGAGCGATGCCCTTCATCAACCAGCACGATAATGTCAGCGCTTGGGTTATGGCACTCCAGCATTTTGGCGGCAATGGCAAATTTATTGATAATGGAAAATATAATGCGTTCCTTACCCTTGGAAATTTGCTCTGCCAAGCGTCTGCCCGATGTTGCAATCGCCGCTTCTTTATCCTTTTTACTGGCAAGCTCACCGCCAGAGCTAAAGGTTTTACTAAGCTGACCTTCCAGATCCACCCGATCTGTTACCAACACAATGCGACATTGTTTTAAAGATTCATGCAGGATTAATGCTTTTGACAAGAAAACCATGGTGAATGATTTACCAGAACCTGTGGTATGCCAAATAACACCACCTTCACGTCCACCGTTTTTATCCTTGGTATTGATACGTTCAATCAAACGCTTAATGCCAAAAAACTGCTGATAACGCGCCGCCACTTTACCTGCCTTTTTATCAAACAATACAAAAAAGCGTGTCATTTCCAATAGTCGCGTTGGTGAAAGTAAACTGATCAATAATCTGTCTTGATCAGTCACCGCTAAATCACCACCAGCAATTAAGTTTTCGTACCACACAGCGTCTTGCTTTACCCGATGAGAAAACAAACCCTGTTTTACCTCATCACTTAACATTTCCTGATTACCCACATGCTTCAGCCATTTTAGCAGAGAGATTGTAACTAATTGAAAAAACAGTCATTAGTTGATATAGATAAATTCGATTTAAACTATCACCCTCAATTAGCTTAATAACCAATCATTATGTTACGCATAGCCCACTTAAAGTGGCTGAGGCTTGTGGGTAATCAGGTAACATTTTATTTTTAAGGCTAAAAAACTTACCTTCGACAATATCTTCCTCACGCCAAGGTGCCCAAAACTTGGACGGAGTCCCTTGTGTGCCATAACGACCATCTGCGCCATTAATAGAAAGCAGCAATTGCGTATAAGCAAATAAATGTGGAATTTCATCATTACGCTGATTACGGATATTTTGCGAAACACCTTCTTCAATCGTCGGTGCTTTTTTGGTATGGCCATCAGGGCGCTTTGCCTCAATTACAGCCAAAGGCAAACCATTTACAAAGCAAACAATATCGGGTCTACGCGATTCAACCGCATTGGTTCTTAATACGCTCAATTCTTCGGTAAAAAGAAAGCTGTTATTGTCGGTATTCCCCCAATCAATAATTTGCATAGTTGGGTTGATTTTCTTACCATCAATAAATTCTCTAACCGATAGTCCATAGAGTAAATGATTATAGATTTTCTCATTAGCAACGCCCAAGCCTTCATTTAAGGCGGGCGAGCATAGCTCTGTAATCACATTATCAATGGCATTTTCAGAAAAAGTCCGCTCTTTACCTGCATAAGTAAAGCGGCGTTTACTTAACTCTTCACGCAATACATTGCGCAAAACCACTTCGCAGGTCTTACCGCCTCTTGCAGATAAAGCTTGTTCAGGTGATAAAAATGTCCAGCCTAGATTATGCAGTAATGTTAAAGTGGGTATTTTTGCACTGTATTCTTCTTGGAATTTAGGTAAATTCTCCTGCATCATCTAACTCCTTTTTTACTTATTTTTTCGTAATGCATAATCCGCTAAAGAGACCACATTATCTGGCTTTGTCTGCTTTACAGTATTCAAATCATAAGGGTTCAGAAAATCGCCTGCTACTGCCCCCTCATATTTAAACTCACTCAACCCTTTAGCAAAACGAAACAAGCCATCATTAATAAACCGTGGCACCGGATAAAATTTCACTTTCTTACCTGAACTCGCTGGTGCACGCTTAAACATACTATTAATATGGTGAGCAAGATCAAATACTAAATCATCATCTAACTCATTCTTACCTTGATCATTAAGTGTTTGTTTAACCCATTGCTCAGCATCAGCCACATGCCCATTAATACTTAAATCTGTATTACGATACCAGCAGATATCATTCAGTCCTTGATAAAATTGATCCACAACCTGTTGCTCACACTCCCAGCCGACAGCACCATTATCAGCCATTAATTCAAATAACGAATAAATCCATTGAAAACAAAGTGCCTGCTGTAGCTCATCTTGCTTCGGTGCATAATCAAAAGGCAATAACATAGTAAAGCGGCTATACGACTCAACCGCTATCACAGTATATTTACCGCTTTGGTATGCATTTTCCACCACATGACACTGCCATGACAGAGTTACCGTATCAGTCAATAAAGGCTGAGTACCAATCCGCTTACCATCTGAGCTGGGAATACGGGGCAAATCCAATTTCAGCCATTTATTAAGTGCATTGGTTGCAGAAAAAATAACGTTAGTAGCGCCCATTACTAATCCCCCTTTCTAAATAAGACATAATCACCGACAGTACACCTTCCTTATTCTGCATTACCTCAAGGTTGGTAAAACGTAAAACTTTAAAGCCTTTAGTCGTTAAAAACTGTGTCCGTTGACTATCATAGACAATGGCTTTATCTGTGTAGTGGCTATCACCATCCAGCTCGATAATCAGCGCGTGTTCAGCACAATAAAAATCGACAATATATTGTCCAATTCCCTGTTGACGGCGAAATTTACAGCCTAATTGTTTACTGCGTACCCATGACCAAAAGCGTTTTTCGGGCTCGGTTGAGTTTTTACGTAGTTGTCGGCGGTTTTTGAGCTGGGGTTTTAGGTTGTGGAGTCTGGGTTGTTTTAACCCCCTCCCAGCCTCCCCCTTGCCAGGGGGAGGAGCGGGTTTTGAGTGCTGTTCCTGACGCGGTGCAAGATTGTGATTATCTTCAATCTGCTCATCCTTCCCAACGTCAGTTCTTTGTCCTAATAAGTCTTCAGTTTTCTTTTTAACTATAGCTCCTTCCTCAATTAAGAACTTAGGCGTTTCTCTTGCTTTAGCCCCCTCCCCTGACAAGGGGAGGGTTGGGGTGGGGTTATCTTTCATAGTGTTACCCGTCGTTTTCCAGTAAGCAATTGCTGCATCAACGCCTTTTTCTCTTGGCGTAGGCAATCAAGCTTTTGTTGTAAATTTTCGATTTCTTTATCAGCGGTTAAAAGCACAGATACAATTTTTACTTGTTCCTCTAATCTAGGGGCAACTATAGGAAGTACTCCATATTCATTACCATTTATTCCAGGCTGCCCACTCCTAACGGACATGACTTTTACCCATTGCCAGTAATTTTCAGTTTTTATATATTGGAATAAAAAACATGTGACCTTATACCAATTTCACGATACAACTTACCTGGCTCAGGTTTAACTGGATCAACTACCCTTTGAAGAAAACCATCGACTCTTTGCTTTTTCCACCCATCAGGAATCATTTCCATCATCCGCCCCCTTATTTTCCTGCGCTTTAAAAAAGGCTTTGGTTTCCTTATCAAAATCAGATTCTATTTGTTGGGATTTTTCATACTCGGCAGTTGTTTCCAAAATGGAAATAACTGGACTTTCATGTTGAACCCTTTCCAAATTGGAAATAATTGCCAAGTAGCCCGTGTTACCTTGTTCGTTTAATAGACTTCTTTTATTCACCATAAAATTCCTTTAAACCAGCAGTTATTAGGGATTTCCGAATAACTGATTTTTTTTGTATGCATAGCTGTTTATCATTCATAACCCAATTCCTTTAGGTAACCATCCATTTCACCTTCCAGCTCAGCAAATTGTGCTTTTAATACTTCGCGTTCTTTGCGTACCGCCATCAGGTCGATGTCTTCTTCCTCTTCGAAGGTGTCGACATATCTTGGAATATTTAGGTTGTAATCGTTTTCTTTGATTTCTTCTAAATTGGCCAGATAAGCGTATTTATCAACGTTTTTACGCGCCTTATAGGTTTCTACAATTTTATTGATATTCTCAGCTGTCAGTATATTTTGGTTTTTACCTGCTTTACATTCGCGGCTGGCATCAATAAAAAACACCCCCTCCCGACCTCCCCCTTGACAAGGGGAGGAGTTAACACCCTTTTGATCGTCCCCCTGACAAATAGAGGAGTTAGCTGCCTCCCAACCATTCTCGGGATTTTCTCCCTCCCCTGACAAGGGGAGGGCTGGGGTGGGGTTATTTTTACAAAAGATCAAAATTGCAGCCGGAATACCTGTACCAAAGAAAAGTTTTTCTGGCAGTCCAATAACACAATCTAACAAATTCTCCTCTATCAATTTTGTCCTTATTTTGCCTTCTGAACTGCCACGAAATAAAACACCGTGTGGCACAACTACCCCCATGCGTCCTGTTACGGGCTTCATGGTTTCAATCATGTGCGAGATAAAGGCATAATCGCCTTTAGTTTTTGGTGGTATACCACGGCGGAAACGACCAAATGGGTCATTATCAGCATCTTCATGCCCCCATTTATCCAAACTGAATGGAGGATTTGCTGTCACAATATCAAAATGCATTAAGCCGCCATTTTTATCCAATAATTTTGGATTGCGGATGGTATCGCCCCATTCGATTTTATGGTTATCCTCACCATGTAAGAACATATTCATCTTGGCTAGTGACCAAGTGGAGCCGATGGCTTCTTGCCCATATAGTGCATATTTCTTGCTGTTAAAACGATCACGAATTTTACGACCACATTTCATTAGTAAGGAGCCTGAGCCACAGGCGGGATCAGAGATAGTATCACCTTCTTGTGGGTCTAATAGCTCTGCTATTAGGTCGGATACTTCAGGTGGCGTGTAAAATTCGCCCGCTTTTTGTCCGCCACCTGCTGCAAAGTGCTTAATCAAGTATTCATAAGCATTACCGATAATATCTAAAGTACCTACACGGCTGGGACGAAGATTTAGCTCTTCTTTGGCAAAATCTTCTAATAAATGGCGAAGAATAGTATTTTTTTGCTTTTCTTCACCGAGTTTATCCGTGTTAAAGCTGATGTCTTGGAATACTGATTTTGAGGAATCGCGTAACTTAGTACCATTGCTTTCTTCCAGGGCATGAAGTGCTTGGTCTATACGTTCACCATTGCCTGGTTCATGCCGCTTTTCGTATAGTGTATAAAAGCTTGTGTTTTCTGGAAGGACAAAGCGTTCATTCTTCATAATTTCTGCAATTAGCTCAGATTCATCACCATATTGTTCTTTATATTCATCATAATGATCCTGCCAAACATCAGAGATGTATTTTAAGAACAGCATGGTTAGAATAAAGTCTTTATAGGTATCAGCGCTGACTGTACCTCGGAATGTGTCACAAGCTGACCACAAGGCTTTATTAATATCGTCTTGATTGATTGATGAGTTCATTTATTTTCCCTTTCACTATAACAATGGCCAGTTATCACTTCACTGGCAATAGAATTCATTAATTTGTCTGCATTTTCGATCAACTCAGAGTAGAGCCTTTTTTCTTGTAACAATGTTTTATGCAGCCCTAATATTTGCTTTTGCTTTTCAATCGGTGGAATGTGTATTTCTGCGTTTTCCAAAACTGAACGTCTAACACTTTTTGATAGTAGTTCTATGGCACATACTAAGTATGTTATCACTAATAGCGATAATTTCACGATGACGGGTGCACTAAACTATGCCTCAAGAGCGACATTCAGGCAATAGGAATAAATACGAATTGTTCTGCCATAAATGACACGCATCACAATAACCTAAAAATAGGTTGACACAATAACCTAAATAATGCAAAGCTTAATAACCTAGATATAGGTAAACCAATTAACCTGGAAATAGATAAAACCATGGCGACACCATCAAATAAACTTGCACAATCTTTAGAAATCTTGAAATCACTTCAAGATCTAGGGGTTGTTGCTATTCAAACGAAAAGTATAACTCGCACTCATCGTGAGCGTTTGCTTCATAATGGATTTATCAAAGAGGTCATGAAAGGCTGGTATATACCTTCTCGACCTGATGAAGCTACGGGTGAAAGTACCGCATGGTATGCTTCATTCTGGGGGTTTTGTGCAGACTATCTAAATTCCCGTTTTAAAGATGAATGGTGCCTTAGCCCCGAACAATCACTCAGCATACATAGTGGTAACTGGAACGTACCAAAGCAATTACTAGTGCGTGCACCAAAAGGCGGAAATAAACCAACTACCCTACTCCATGAAACATCAATTTTTGATGTTCGTTTAGCATTACCAGATAAACAAGACCTTAAAACTATTGATGGCCTGCGCGTAATGAGCTTGCCTGCCGCTCTTGTGAGCTGTTCTCCTGGACATTTTTCTGCACACCCCATTGAAATGCGTGCTGCATTAGCCATGGTATCCAGTGCACCTGACATACTACATCGGTTGCTAAGCGGCGGACACAGTAAAGTTGCTGGTCGTTTAGCTGGTGCCTTTCGTAATATTGGCAATGATAATATTGCCAATAATATCATTGCCGCAATGAAATCAGCTGGATATACGGTCAATGAAAGTGACCCCTTTATAGACAAATCAGCGATTATTTTTACCGCACGCGAAGTCTCGCCCTATGTAAACCGTTTACGCATGAGCTGGGCAGCCATGCGAGAACCCGTGCTAAAACATTTTCCAACTGCACCCATTACGCCAATAGATGTACAAACCTACCTCAAACAAGTTGATGATATTTATGTTACCGATGCATATCACTCTCTATCAATTGAAGGTTATCGCGTAAGTTATGAATTAATTGAACGTGTACGCAGTGGCAATTGGAATCCTGATTTCGATGAAAATGACCAAAATCATAAAAATGCATTGGCTGCGCGTGGATACTGGCAGGCCTTTCTCGCCGTGAAAGAAAGCCTAACAAAAGTTCTTAGTACAAATTCAGCTGGCATTGTCGCTAAAAGCGACCATGATAAATGGTACAGGGAATTATTCGCACCGAGTGTTGCAGCGGGTATTCTGGAGGCAACTGATTTGGCCGGTTATAGAAATCATCCTGTTTATATTCGAAGATCAAAACACGTACCGCCCAATTACGAGGCTGTGCGTGAGCTTATCCCTGCTTTCTTTGATTTACTACAAAATGAAGAGGAACCTGCCGTCAGAGCTGTTCTAGGGCATTACTTCTTTGTTTGCATCCATCCTTATATGGATGGTAACGGTCGTGTGGGGCGTTTTTTAATGAATGTTATGCTGGCTAGTGGCGGCTACCCATGGACTATTGTTCCAGTGGAACAACGCGCCGCCTATATGACAGCACTGGAAGAAGCTAGCGTTAACCAGAATATTATTCCATTTGCTGGTTTTCTCGCGGAGTTGGTTGATGCTGGATTAAATTGTAAGGATGTAACAAATGAATGGACATAAAATGATACTTCCAATCTGGCATAAGGTTTCGAAAAATGAAGTTCTGGATTTCAGCCCGACTTTAGCGGATAAAGTTGCGTTAAACTCATCAATAAATAGTGTTGAAGAGATTGCTGCACAATTAGCCGAGGTAATAAATGGATAAAACATTAGAACACCACAAATCGGGTAAACATACACCAACCACTATTTATATACCGCAACGCACTATATAAATAGTGGCTCTTACTATATGTTTTTGATCATATGTTAACGAAATATTAAGATCAAAAAGATAGAATAACCGTAGAGGCGTGGCTTTTCTTGAGAGCACGAACCACATAAGCGCTATCGCGCATTTAACCTCTACTCTTAGACATGGGTGCAATTACATTATGCAGTATTACTGCATATAGTTTTGACTAAGGTATGCACCATGAACGAAATTACAGAAGGCAAAAGCATCAAGGCTGATTTTGAAGCGCAAGTCATTGCGGCTTTAATGATTCAAAGCAATACTCTCATTCCCTTTAAGCTAGCCATTCGCCTATGCGGTATCCCCCGACAAGAAATCATGCGACGCATTATGCGCGGTACTTTTCCCAAACCCCGAAAATTATCACGGAGAGGAAAACCCATTCGCGAGGCTTTCTACCTCAATGATTTGCATGAGTGGATTAAAAACCCTCATACGTACCAGCAAAGCCATTAATATGGAGAACAAGGTTTCATATAAGCAATTAAAGAAAGCCTATTTACAGGCAGCAAAAATAGTTGCGCTCCACGGTGAAAAATATCTCCCCATTTTTGAACGTCTTGAAAAAGAGTACAAAGAAAGAAAAAAACAAGTTAGCACTTTAAACAGAGCAATCAAACTTGCACAATCAGGTACGAATACCGATTTAAATTGAGATAAAAAGTGGTACACACAGTGGGACACAAATCCAATATGACAAAAAACAGTCAAACTGACAACTCATTGAAATAAATGCCCAGAAATTAAACCCTTATTTCATCCAGCGATGGCTTCACGTTTTTATCAAACCGTTAAAGACTTACGAAATGGACTTAATACAGAAGATTCAAGAAATGAAGCATCAGAACATTTACGAGCACTTGTGGATAAAATTGTGCTCACACCTAAAGGCGGTGAGAAAGAACTATCTATTGATTTATATGGTGATCTTGCTGGGATTCTAAATATGGCAACGGAGAACAAAGATATGGGAAAACTTATGAAATCAATCGGATTCAGTTACTACCAGCTAATGATAACATTTCTGACACTATCCAAGATAGTGTTGGTAGCGGGGGCAGGATTTGAACCTACGAC
>JAGLUC010000204.1 GCA_023134955.1 Methylococcales bacterium
TGTGTGAACTTAGTCATTGCGCGGTTTAGATATTAAATAATCATTAATTACCAAGACATCCAGTCCACTGCTTAAAAATACAGCCAGTGCATCATCCAGAGTATGTACTAAAGGCTTACCCATCACATTAAAACTGGTATTTAACAGCATAGGAACTTGTGTATGTTGATAAAAATTATTGATTAGCGCATAAAAACGTGGATTCCATTGTTGTTTGACTGTTTGCAAACGCCCCGTACCATCAACATGGCAAACTGCTGCAACTTTTTTCTGTAATGAGTCACGAATACGCAAAGTTTTGTCCATGTAGGGCGACTCATGGTACTGCTCAAAAAACTGATCAGCATATTCATGCAATACGGAGGGTGCAAAGGGACGAAAATTTTCCCTTAATTTAATTTTCAGGTTGATATGATCCTTTGTTGCTGCCAGTCTAGGGTCTGCCAAAATAGAGCGGTTGCCCAATGCTCTAGGTCCAAATTCTGCTCTGTCCTGTATCCAGCCAACTAACTGCCCTTTAGCTAACAATTCTGCGGTTGTTTGACAAATTGTTTCAGGTAAATGTTGTATATCTAATACTCTGTTATATTGAATTAACTGTTTAACGGATTCATTAGAAATAATTGATCCTAAATAAGGAGATAAAATCTCCCTTTCCCTGGAAATAGTTATTGCGGGCTGGTCATGATGTAAAGCAAGCCAGGCTGCGCCTAATGCAGTGCCATCATCAGCGGGTGCGGAAGGAATATATATCTGTTCAAAATCTGTACGGCTTTTAATTTGTCCGTTATAAGCCGAATTTAATGCACAACCGCCACCCAGCGTTAGATTTTTACACCCCGTTACTTGTTGTAAATGCTGTAATAATTCAGTCATTAGTTCAGCAAAAAAATACTGCCCTGTAAACGCTAAATCAGCAGCTTGTTCAATCGGCTGATTATTTTTACGGATGAATTGTTTTAAACTATCAATACTAGAAAATAATTTTTTAGACTTATGTTGACATTTGAAACCTTGTACAGAAATAGTGTTTTTCAATAATTCATACAGCTCTTGATTGAGCTTGCCATAAGGTGCCAGCCCCATGACCTTCCACTCCTCACCTTTAAGCCAGTCAAAACCGCATAATTCGGTGATTTTCATGTAATAAAACCCAATACTGCCAGTACCCTTGGTTTCATATAAGCACTCTAAGCTTTGATTTTTAAAATGATAAAAACCCATAGAACCCTGCTCACCAAAAGAATCAATCACAGCACAGGCGGATTCAGAAAAGGGACTGCTATAACAGGCTGTTGCAGCATGTGTTAAATGATGGTCAAAATCAACAAATGAAAGTAAACAGTGGGGATAATATTCTATAATGATACGAGCTAGATTTAAGCCTGCACTAGTAATATTATTTCGCTGACAGGCAATCATGTGATGTAGCTGATAATTACTAAGTGGAGATCTTAATTTTTTGATCCCCGTTTTTGATAAGCCTTGTGCTGTTAATCCACCCAAAGCAGAAATTACATTCTCATATAAAGGTCTTTTTTTTCGCCAGTTAATAGCGATGACAAATTCTTCAGCAGAACTACAATACTGATCCAGCAACTGTTTAACCCTTAACAAAGGGTCGGCTTGACAGTTTAAGGCTCGTTTATTCTGCATATAACGCTCTGTTGCCTCTGCAAACAAAACATTGCCTTGCTCATCAATAATTGCCAATGCGGGGTCATGATAAGTAATGGATAAGCCAATATAGTATTTATTCACAGCATTGCCTCTTTATATAACTTAAAGCTAGTACTCCTACAATTTTAGTT
>JAGLUC010000205.1 GCA_023134955.1 Methylococcales bacterium
GTGTTTTTCAAGATAGTTTTCGCCTAAATATTATTTTTAACCCTTATTTTCTATTGATAGTTTCAAATAGATTAGCTAATTTAAGTGCATTTGATTCAGGTATTTTTATAATAAGATTAATCTTATCGGAAAACTCTTGTTTTATTATTTTACCATTTAGTTTTTTTAGTTGATATTCAAAAACCTGTAATTGTTTGTAGTCTAAACTGTATATTACTTCCACATATTCAATATATTGTGTAAGCTGACTGGCTGCTATAACTTTTTTTGCTGAGTTACCATAGGCACGAGTTAAACCTCCAGGGCCTAGTTTTATTCCGCCAAAATAGCGGATAACAACACAGAGAAGATTGATAAGATTTTTACCTTCCAAATGCTGGTATATTGGCTTTCCTGCAGTGCCACAGGGTTCTCCCGCGTCATGAAATTTAATGACAATTCCCTTTTCTGTCTTTATTCGATACGCAAATACTATGTGGTTAGCATCAGGGTATTCTAAGTGTAGTCTGTTTAGATGATATGAAGCTTCGTGGATAGTCTGGCAGGGAAAAATAATGGCAATAAAGCGAGATTTCTTTATGCTATCTTCAATAGCTAGAGGGGATTTTACGCAATACACAGTTAACCGGAATATTTTTTAAAATAATGCCACTGTAAGAGCATATGCACCAGCATAGGTCATCATAAAATAAAAGAATGATATGGTTAGACTTGCTATGGAGTTAATGGCCAATACTTTTTTCAGGATATAGGTAATTAGCAAAAAGTCCCATAAAAAAAGTAAGCCGAGTAAATAGTAGCTTAGCATGCTTTCACTTACAGTAAGCCAGACAACAGCTGGAAGACCAAAAAGAGCGACTATATTTTCACAGAACAGGATGGCGGTAAGAATTTGTACATAGAGATGAGTTGTTTTATTTAAGAATAAAATAAGTCCAACAAAACATACGGTTAATACTGTTTCAATAACAACTTCAAAAACAGCTTCTGTTGGATCTATCATGTTAGCCTGAATAAACAGTTCAACAATAAAATAAAACCATAGGTTTTGCTTAAGAAATTCAATTGACCTTGGCAGGTCTAGAGGGTTCGTTTGTAACCAGCAGAGTGGTAAATACAGTTTTATAGTATTCATAGTGCAGGTCAGTTGTTATTGTTTTGGATAAAGCTGTTTAGCTCGGTTGTTGTGTTATTTTGCGAGTCTTGATAATAACTAAATTGATCATTTAATGATTGAACTAAGTCTTTAGATTGTTCAATTAAAGTGTTTAATCTGACTCTTGTTTTTTTGTTTTTTCCTACAGGTTCATTGATAGGAAGAATTATGCGCCAAAAAGTCAGGCTTTGTTCAAATAAACCTGATAAATTTTCCGTTAAATTTAGCGACTTTTGTCTGTCATTAAGTGTGTTTTTGATGAATTTAGCATGAACTTTAGCCGTTAAAATATGAGTTGGAATCAGGAATCCTATTAAAATGAGAATGAATATTGGTCCGATAATAGGGTCAAAGATGAGTTGTACTACACCCATTGTAATTTCAGCAAAAAGAAGTAAACTTATAATAAACCCTAAAATAATTAAGGTAGACATATTGGCTCTATCTTTCCAGATTGTCAGTTGCTTTTCTACCTCAGGAATATAAATATCATTAATATCCCGAATACTTTTTTCCAGTGTATGTAGGACACGATAGGAGCGGTCATTATCAATATTCTCTAAGCGATGATTAATTTCTTGCACTGATGAATTAATACTACTTTCAAGTATATTTGATAATACAATAAATTGCCCGGTATGAATCCCCAGTTCAGCTAATCTTCTTTGCCATGAGGCAATGATTTCGCTACTTTTGTTTGAATCAATGCTGATTTCTGAATGGTCTATAACGAAGATGAATTTGTTTGATTCTTGTTGGGCAATTATTTCATCAATTGAATCTTGTATAAGATCAGAAGCAGCATCAAACAAGTCTGTAAATACTAAAACCAAGTCAGACATATTGAGGACATGCTTAGTTAGCATGGTGTCAGTGAGATTTTTTGTCGATGCGTTAAGAACAGGTGCTTCAATAAATAACTTACCTTTAAGCTTTTCGCTATTAACAGTTTTTAATTCTAATAAGCTATTTATTTTGTTGCTATCATCTGTGTTTATTTGTTCGATTTTTTGACTGATTTGATAGAATGGTAACCTATGGTCAGCATCTAATGCTGTTCCTGGTAATGTTGCGCCTGTTGTTTGTGGGGAATATTGGTAAACGGTAAATTTATGATTTGATGAATGAATATTAGCATCTAAGTAGCGAGTAATAAATTCAGATTTTGCTGATGAAAACCCACCAATTAAACTAATGATTGGCCACCATGAGCTTTTTCTTGCGGTTGTTTCATCTTTATCAATAAGACCAAGGTCAAACTCCAGTTGATCAAGATCATGAAAGGTTTTGCATGCTTTTTGTAACACTGGATTTGAAGCAGCAAAAAAATTTTCCAGATTAATCAGATGCTTGCTTACTATTTTCTCTGCCATTGCTGAAAACCTTTAGAGTTATTGTTATTTAGGTTTATATGATTATTCCAAAGTATACACTGAGAGAATAAAACGGTACATTAAATCAATAAAAAATTCGATAAAATATTTATGGAATTTTTGCAGGCATTGTAAAAACAAAGTCACTGTCCTTTGCTTTGGTGTGACATGATAAACATGTTTGTGCAAAAGATTTGTTTTTCCCATAAGGTTGTTGAGAGAGTCCTATCCAGCGAGCATATCCCCATCCCCCTGTTGTTTTATATTTTTCAGTATCTTTAATCATGACTTCAGAATGGACAAACTCTCCAGGCACTATGGCGGCATCCCATTTGGGATGTTGACTGTTTTTCCAGACTAATTTGGCTAGAATGCTTCCCTTGGGCCAGGGCTTGGTTTTTCCAGCTCTTGAGGCTTTAATTGCAATGCTATTGCCCAAAATAACGCGCTGAGTTTTGTTATCTGTGCGAAATGAAGTGCTGATTACTCGCCAGTTTTTTAAGCCAATAGGGTAGTTAATTCCATTATGATTTGGAGATACTTTTTCTGCATGAATCATAGAAGAAAAAACCAGGATTAGGCAAAGGAAGAGTGATTTTATTATTTGTGGATATTTTATCATGGAGAAATCCTTGCTTATACAAGCAATCAAGTGCTTTGATAGAAAGCTTTGTTATTTAGTGAGA
>JAGLUC010000206.1 GCA_023134955.1 Methylococcales bacterium
GCGGCTGGTTATTAAAGACGTTAGCTGTACAAAGGATAAACATTGAAAGACAAAGAATCACATTCAATTCGTAACGGCATTATTGCTACCGTAGTCGGAGGCATACTTCTATCGTTTTGGAAACCATTCAAAGATATTATTGTGTCAGTGTTCTCATGGTCTTGGGGTGTAATAGAATCTATTTGGTTATGGCTATCTTCTTCACATGAGATATATGGCTGGTTGTTATTAGTTCTTGCTCTTATGTCAATTGCAACTTGTGTCCAGTTATTAAGCCTTATGTTTAAAAAAGATCAAGAAGGTCATCTAACACTTTACAAATCAGATAACCTTTTCGGCGCCAAATGGCATTGGCAATATAATGCAGGTGATATATCTAATTTATGGTGTCTGTGCCCGTCATGTAATGGGGAGCTTGTTTACTCTGATTTCATACCAAACAGGTATGATTATACTCACGATAACTTAGAAGCAAAAACAGATTTTATTTGTGAAAATTGTGGTGCTACCAAATGCACTCTAAAAGGCGATAAAGATTATGCCTTAAGCAGTGTTAAACGAGAAATACGTAGAAAGATTCGTAACAATGAGTGGAGCAATACACAAAACAACTAACAAGTCATTCAACCCGACCTTTTTATACGCCGAGCCGCTTCGCTCTACTCTGTATAAAACGGCCGGTTAACTCAAACGTTAGGCAAAGAAAAAGATAATTATGCCACAAGGACTAAATGAATCAGAAAGGTTTGTAACAGGTATAAGTGAAAATGCCTTCCTAAAACTGTGGACTCATCCAAATCCTACTGGGAAAAAAGAAAAGGAACTTTGTGATTGCTTAATCGTTTGTGGAAATCACATAATTATTATTTCTGTTAAAGAAATAAAATATAAAGATACAGGTGACACAACCGGATGGGATAGATGGATAAAGACTGCTATTGATAAATCAGCGTCACAATTATGGGGAGCTGAAAGATGGCTTGAAAACTCTTCTAGTTTTGTGAGGCATGATGGACGTACAGTAGATTTGCCTCCCAAACAAGACCGAAAAATTCATAGAATTTCAGTTTCATTAGGAGCAAAAAGACAAATCCCAACAAAATCTGGTGACTTAGGTCATGGCATCGTACATGTTTGTGATGAATATAGCTTAGGTAGTATATTTGGTTTACTAGATACCATTAGTGACTTTGTTGACTTTTTCACACAAGTTGAGATTTTAATTTCTAATGCCAATGTTATTTTTTCCGGTGGCGGCTTAGAAGACCTGTTAGCTATTTACCTATTAAATAATTACAGCTTTCCATTTGGTAAAGCAGACATGGTTGTAATAGATGACACTATTTTCAAAAGCTTTATTGAGTCAGAAGACTATACGTTCTTACAAAATGATTTTAAAGAATCATACTTTTGGGATGGTCTAATCAAGCAGTTTACGGATGATTTATTAACAGATGGAATGTTTGATTATTCAACTAAAGAACCAACCGATAATCAATTAGCACTAATACAGATGGCTCTACAGCCAAGAGGTCATAGAGCAAACATAGCAGAATCGTTTATTGAGATTCTTAAAAAACCAGAATTAAAAGTTGCGTCAAGAGTAATTCTGGCTTACAAAAATACTGCTTTTGTATTTCTTTTAGGTGAGAGCAAGTACAGAGAAGAGAGAGTTAGAGAGCTAGGTTTACGTTGTCTTGTAGTTCGCGGTAAGTTACCGACAGTTAATATTGTTGTTGGTATAGCTACAGATAGACCCGGCACATCAGATATTGGTTATTCTTCAGATATTGTATATATCGATATTCCAGATTGGGAATCAGAATATGATGAAAAAGTTTCAGAGATACAAGAACAACTAGGCTATTTTAAAAATGCAAAGTGGGGCAGTATATAGAAAATGCCTAACAAATCGTCCAACCTGACCTTTTTATACGCCGCGCCGCTTCGCTCTGCTCTGTATAAAAAGGCCGGTTAACTCAAACGTTAGCTGTTAAAAAAAGGAAAAAAATATGGGTGCAATTGTAGATTTAGTTGATTTAGTTACAAAGTTAACAGGCAGTGTTAAAGACAGAGAATTCGCTAGTGAACTCAGAAACATTCAAAGCATGATTGGTGCTATACAATCTGAACACGCCAAAATACATGAACAGCGTATAGAATTAATGACTGAGAATGCTGAACTTAAACAAACAATAATTTCACTAAAACAAGAAATTCTAGACATAAAACAAAATGCTGTTTCTGCCGGCAATCAAAGTACTAACAAAATATCAAAAGAAGAAGAGCAGATACTTGTGTTTTTAACAAAAATAGATGGTGCTCCTGCTGAGCAAATCTCTCACCAATTGTCTTTTGATATTACTAAAACAAAATACTGGCTAAATAAATTAATTGAAGAAGATATGTTGTCATTTACCATTGCTATGAATTCACCATCACCATACTTTTTAATTCAGGGTGGTCGTGAGTATTTAGTAAAAAATGGCCTCATATAAAACAGCTAACAAGGTGCTGCAGTTGACCAGTAATACGCCGCTTCGCTCTGTATTACGGTCAACTGAGCTTAAGCGTTATATTACTAAGGGTGGTTATGAGTTACATTCTAGATTTTAATAATATGCAACTAGGCGATGTAGTAATTAGCTCGGGCACAAGTTTAGGTGCCCAAGTGATAAAGCTTGGTACATGGAGCAAAGATACTCACGCTATGCTTTATGTTGGTCACACAATGATTCATGCTATTCCTGATGGAGGTGTTTTTTCGAAAAGCCCTCAAAGAGAACTATTTAAATCAGCAGAACATGTCAAAGTGTTACGCCTAAAAGACAGTGTGCCATTTTCAACATTGAATTCAATATGTGACCATGCTAGAAGTCTAACTGGAAGTATATACTCGGTAAAAGAAGCTGTGCGCACGAAACGACACAGCAATAAACAAACTGATGCTCAAACAAATATGCAATTTTGCTCAAGGTTAATAGCCCAATCTTACGCATATCAAAGTATTAATTTAGTAAAAAACTCAAATTATTGCTCTCCAAAAGAATTAAGTAATTCAGCGCTTCTTATAGAAGTAGCGGGAGCTGTAAAAAAAGCTTCTGATGATGAAATAGCATTTTCAAAAACACCAGACCCAAGTTTAGAAAATCAAAAAGTCACTTACGATTGGCTTAATAAAGTCAGAGTTATCGCAAGTGGTTTAGATCGTGAAATACAAACGATTAATGATGTTTCTGATTTTATTAAACATCATCCCGAACAAGACTCAGTTGTATCTGAATTGGTGAAACTAAGTGGCTATCTAGAGCATTACCAGTGCGATCTAAAATTAAATTCATACAGATATGACTTAGAAGAATTTATTGCATATTTTGAAAATAAAAATATACTAATTGAGGAAGCTGTGGCAGGAGAACTGCAAAAAGAACCTGGAATGATTGATCATTTTTATAGAAATTTAACTGTTCATACTCAGATATATGAAGAGACTAATCTTAAATACCATGAGCTTCATAGAAATCTATATTTGAATATGCTTTTATTTATAAAAGATAGATTGGTTGTAATGTACAGCGCATTAATTCCACCAACTGATATGAAATTAAAGGCGCAAGTTTTCTTGTTTATTCAAAGAATTGATGGAATCGTAATATAACAAGCCAATCAAGCAGGACAAAAAACAGTTGGTTTTGCTCCTACGTCGCTAATTTTAACCAACTATTTTTGGCCTCTTATTGGGGCGTTAGGCGCTCAAAATGATAAGCAAAGAAAATATAATAAAAGCTGTGTTAATTTGTGTAATTATTGCCGCCGTACAAACATTGTATGCTGCTTCTTCTGCCTTCCAAGATTCATTTATAGCAGATGGCGAAACATTAACAAAAATAGAAGCATTAATTGAAGCCTCGAAACATATTGATATTTGGTCACGTATGTTTAACGGGTGGTTATATCAATTTGGCTTAACTTTTATTACTTGTTTCCTACTGTTACTATGGTTAAAACCTAAGGCACCTAACAAGTAAATCAACATGGACTGTCTAAACGCATCTTTCGTTCTTCCAGCCCGCTGTGCAGCCAGTTATTACAATCGTTAGCTGTTAAAAAGCATGGAT
>JAGLUC010000207.1 GCA_023134955.1 Methylococcales bacterium
AAGCTCGTGGCGTCGAGCAAACAGTTGATGTCCCCATCGTCTAGAGGCCTAGGACACTGCCCTTTCACGGCGGCAACAGGGGTTCGAATCCCCTTGGGGACGCCATATAAAACAAAGGCTTACATCATTTCGGTGTAGGCCTTTTGTTTTTTAGGGTAGAAATAGGGTGATAAATCCACCAAAGCATAAAATTTCTCCCAATATCAAAGATGGTAAGTTTTTATTGACGGGGAATTAGTATCGCTGTAAATAAGAGGCCGAGGGGATGGTTTTTAGCTAGTTTTGGAGGCTATCCATCCACACATCCCGCTCTTAGAGAGTTCTCAGCACAATTTTGGAAGTCGTGCTGACCGCCTGGAAGCTGTCTCTAAGTCGACCAAAAACGCTAAACCCGTCTTTATGGCGGGTTTCTCATTTTTGGCTATATTAACCGAATTACGGAAGAATAGAGGCTTGGGGGGGAAATTTTTTAAATTAATTTTTTTGCCTTAATTACACCAGCTTCCCCTTGCTCCACCTTCATAATCCCGACCATGCTCTGCCTGAATCAAGGCATTTACCAAGTCCTTTCCACCCACTGCCACGCTACCCAAAAGCCGACTGGCATACTTGCCCAAGACGGCTTGTAGGATTATTCCTACACATTATTCAATGTTAATGGTGATAGGATAGAAAACACAACGACCACAAAAAATCAGCTTCAATGCCAAATATTTTTTTACCGAGGGAACGGAGACATCATGAAAATCATATACGCATCAATTTTTTTACTTCTCGCAGGTTGTGCCTCGCAATCTATTTATGACCTGAACTTGAATAGTTCTGGCCGCGTTTTTTCCGATGAAAATATTTCGATATCATTTTCGTTTCCGACTGCAAATGCTGTGAGCAGGACTCAAGACTTTACAACATACAAAGTTCACACCGGTATTGGCATAGTGTTGGAGAACAAGACAAATAAAAATATAGTCATTGACTGGAACCAGGTCACAATGCGAGACAACACGGGAGCATCAGGGAAGCAAGTCATGCATGAAGGGGTCAAATATAAAGACTGCGCAGATTCAAAGGTTCCAACAACATTGCCACCCAAAGGGTTTATTCGAGACATAATCACGCCCTGCTATGGGGTTTGGTTTAGCCCGAGCGGCTGGAACGCTAGCATGTTGCCAGAACCGAAGCTGGGTAATGTCGACAGCGTTGGTCTTGCTTTACCTTTAAAGATTGGTGATGAATTGAAAAATTATGATTTCACCTTTACTGGGAAAGTACTACAGTAAAATATTCCGCTGCTAATTTTATAGACCAATATGATGAAAAATATTATTTTGAAAACAATCCTGTTGTTAATTTTGACGACATCCAACGTGGTTGCTGAAGTTTCCATTATAGAAACATGGGAATGCGCTGCCGATAAATACAGCTCAAATGTATTGGCTACTGCATATGTTTATAAAGGCCGAGTAGCAGGGCATATAAAGGTAGCTGGCGTGACTCACGATGCACAATTTAGAACTAGAGGCTTTGATCGCCGGTGGAATTTTGGTCTAAATGATGATGATAAATATTATTATGCTTTTGTGATTAACCCAAGTGGTACTGCCTTCTACTATGACTTTACTAGTGCCGAAAAAAATGTAACACCCAGCATAAATATGATCTGCAAAATGAAATAAATTTAGCCACCCATAATGGCCTCGGTGAATGACCGCTTTATACTGATTGCCGACGTTCG
>JAGLUC010000208.1 GCA_023134955.1 Methylococcales bacterium
AAAGTAAAGGAGCCTTACGCCCAATCAAAAACAGATTTACATATTTTTAATGGACTTGCCAGACAGTTTGAGCAGGGGCGAAAAATGAAATTTCCTGATAATTTTGATGAAGTATTTGATGAAATGCGTGAGCTTTCCAAAGGACGTTTAGTTGATATATCGGGTATGACCCATGATTTAATCGAACAGAATAAAGGTATACAGTGGCCGTACACCGAGGAACAAGCTAGTAAAGGTGAGAAACCGCTAAAAGGTGGCAAGAGACTATATACAGAAACTGCAAGCTTTCGATACCCCGATGGAAAAGCCAAACTAATTCCTTTACCCTTTATTGACAATAATGAAACACCTGATCAGCAGTATCCATTCTGGTTAAATTTGGGACGTTTAGTGGAGCATTTTCATTCACGTACCCGTACCGGAAAAATTGCTAATAACAATAAATACAGCCCAACCCCGTTTATGGAAATGAATCCCGATGCAGCTATTGAACTGGGGGTTAAACATCAATCTTATGTACGATTGGTTTCACGTCGTGGGGATGCTGTAGTGATGGTGATGCTGACTCAACGAGTGCCAAGAAACATGGTGTTTATTCCCTTTCATTTTTTTGATTGTGTTAATCGTTTAACACTGGGTTTATTAGACCCGCATTCAAGACAACCTGCTTTTAAGCAATCGGCTGTGCGGATTGAACAGATTAATCAACAACAAGCAGCTCAGTCAAATAAACAAGCGCGCACATTTTAGCAAGTGTGGATATTAATGAGTGGAAGTAAGGCTTTAGCCTCTCCTGACTCGTGCGAGGCTAAAGACCCCACGTCCTATGATCTATACAATAAAAGACTATAGACAGCATGATTAAAGTAAACAGTGAAGAACAAAAATACGCTTTTCTTAGGGATACAGAAAGCAAACAAAAAAACCGCTATGGTGACAATATTGAGCTAACCGAGGAGGGTAATGCTTTAAGAGATATTAGCTTAAATATTAATGGGGACTCTGGCATAGGTGATAACCCTAACCGTTATAAACAGCATGGCTTTTACTTAAATGCCGATAACTGTATTGGTTGTCATGCCTGTGAAGCAGCCTGTAGTGAAAAAAATGATAATCCGGCACATATCGCTTTTCGTTCAGTTGGCTTTGTAGAAGGCGGTACTTATCCTGATTATCAACGGATTAATATCTCAATGGCGTGCAATCATTGTGACGACCCGGTCTGTTTAAAGGGTTGTCCAACACGCGCGTATACTAAATTTGCAGAATATGGCGCGGTATTGCAAGACCCGGATATTTGTTTTGGTTGTGGTTACTGTACCTGGGTCTGCCCGTATAATGCGCCGCAACTTGATCCTGTAAAAGGTGAAGTATCTAAATGTAATATGTGTGTGGATAGGCTGGAAGTCGGGCTAAAACCCTCATGTGTGGCAGCTTGTTTGGGCAATGCTCTGGATTTTGGGGTGATAGAAGATGTCCCGGAAAACAGTGAGCAATCACAAGCTGAAATGCCTGGCTTTCCGACCACGGATATAACCCATCCGAATATTCGTTTTCAGCAAACTAAAGGTTCACACCGTGAAATGACTCGAACCGATAGCATGCCGATTAAGTATCATCGAGATGATGCAGAACACAAGTTTAAGCCTGTAGTTGATGATAAAACAGGACATAAAAAACAGTGGAATTTAAAGGCATTACTCACCAGTCATGAAAGTGCCCATGTGATTTTTACCTTATTTACTCAAGCCACGGTTGGCGCATTTTGTTTGTTGATTTTAGGCAGCATTTTTGTACCCGAAGCGTTTGGTGTGTTGCAATCATCAGCACTTTTAATACCACTGTTACTGACTATTTTTGTGATAAGTACCATAGGTCTGTATAAATTAAACATGCACTTAGGTAAGCCACACCGCTTTTATCGGGGCTTTAA
>JAGLUC010000209.1 GCA_023134955.1 Methylococcales bacterium
AAATACCCTGCCAGAACTTTTGGGGTTATTAATATTACTCCCACATAGCCAAATAAGATAAAGGTCTTATTTACTCCCTGCGCAACAATAGTTATCAAAACTACTTTTCTACCTCTCTAAGTAATTGAAATAATTTAGCTGTCTAATAAATTATTAACACTAGTGCTTAAAAAGCATGTAAAAACACAACATATTGTGCTATTATTTTATCAACCTACTATATATCGGTTTGCATTAAAGCTTTGCATACAGACGACATATACCATTCAAGTATTAATCTTTAATAAAAGGCAACTCATCTATGACTGCACAACTTCATGTTATTAGCGGAAATATTCCAGAAATACCCTTACAAAGTGCTTCACTTGATATTTGGGATACTAAATATCGGCTAAAAACCAAAGATGGTGATACGATTGATGGCAATATTGATGAAACTTACATCAGAGTTGCAAGAGCATTATCCAGTGTAGAAAAAAATAAAGCACTGCAAGAAAAATACTATAAAGAGTTTTTATGGGCATTGCGTCAAGGCGTTATTCCAGCAGGGCGAATTATTTCTAATGCCGGTGCAGAAAAACATAAACCTGCAACATCAACCATTAATTGTACAGTTTCTGGCTCTATTGCTGATTCAATGGATGATATTTTAAATAAAGTCCATGAAGCAGGTCTGACCTTAAAAGCAGGTTGTGGCATAGGTTACGAATTTTCAACATTACGTCCTAAAGATGCTTATGTTTCTGGCGCAGGTGCATACACATCAGGGCCATTATCGTTCATGGATATATACGATAAAATGTGTTTTACCGTCTCCTCAGCAGGCGGTAGGCGTGGCGCACAAATGGCAACCTTTGATATTGCCCACCCTGATGTGGTTGAATTTATCAGAGCAAAACGCGAAGACGGTCGTCTACGCCAATTTAACTTGTCATTATTAATTACCACAGAATTTGTCGAAGCCGTTAAGAATGACCAGTCATGGTCTTTATCTTTTCCCATTACCGAAAAAGAAAAAGTAATGGATGGGCTGGATTTAGACGATAAAAAACTTATTATATGGCGTGATTTACCTAATAAAGATGGCTATATCACTAATGATGACGGGGAAGTGGCATGTAAAATCAGCAAAACCATGCCTGCACGTCGCTTATGGGACATAATCATGTCCTCAACCTATGATTATGCAGAACCTGGCTTTATTTTGATTGATAAAGTTAACGAAATGAATAACAACTGGTTTTGTGAGAATATTCGGGCGACTAATCCATGTGTAACAGCCGATACCTGGGTGCAAACTGAACAGGGCGCAAAGCAAGTTAGTGATTTAATTGGTCAACAAACTAATGTATTGGTTAATGGTCAGGTGCACCAGTCTGGTAAAGAAGGTTTTTTTAAGACGGCTACAAAACAGGTGGTCAAATTAATAACTAAAGAAGGTTTTAGTTTACGCTTGACCGAAGATCATAAAGTACGAAAAATAAGTTATCAAAGTCAATATAAACAAGAAACAGAATGGTGTGCTGCGAGTGAATTAATAGCAGGTGATCAAGTATTATTAAATGATCATCGCTTATCTAATCACTGGAAAGGACGTTATAGTGAAAACCAGGGTTATTTGATTGGTTTGTTGATAGGTGATGGTACTTTAAAGCAAGATAAAGCCGTATTATCTGTCTGGAAAGCCGCACAGGTTGTTAATGCTGGATTTGATAGTGCTAATGCTGGTGTTGATGCAATGATGACAAAAACCCTGGAAGCCTGCAAAGAATTTACCTTACGCAGTGACTTTAAAGGCTGGTCAGAAATTACAGGGAGAAATGAATATAGACTAAGTTTTGCTGGACTTAAACTATTAGCAGAAGAGCTAGGTATGTCTGTCGATAATAAAGCCGTAACGCCAGCAATTGAATCAGCTTCCAGTGATTTTTACCAAGGCTTTTTACAAGGTTTTTTTGATGCAGATGGTAGCGTTCAAGGCACACAGGAAAAAGGTCTAAGTGTTAGGTTAGCTCAATCGAATATTGCACGTCTAGAGGCTGTACAACGTATGTTGTTACGCTTAGGCATTAAATCAACCATTTACCGTAACAGACGACCTGCTGGAATTAAAAAATTACCAAATGGCAAAGGTGGTAGCGCAGATTATCAGATCAAAGCGCAGCATGAATTAGTGATTAGCGGTAAAAACTTAATTATCTTCCAGGAACTTGTTAATTTTACGGACAGCACTAAATCATTAAAACTTAAAAGCGCACTTGCCAGTTATAAACGCACATTAAATCATGAGCGTTTTACAGCAACGGTTGAAGCCGTGGTTCAAGATGGTGTAGAAGATGTGTTTGACATTCAAGTACCAGGTATTAACACCTTTGATGCCAATGGACTGCATGCACATAATTGTGGTGAACAGCCTCTTCCCCCTTACGGTAGCTGTCTTTTAGGTTCAATTAACCTAACACGCTTTGTACAAAAAGCATTTACCCCTGAAGCCAGTTTTGACTGGGATACTTATCGTAAAACCATTCGTGTTTTTACCCGAATGCTAGATAATGTGGTCGAAATTAATGGATTGCCTTTAGAAAAACAACACGATGAAATCATTGGCAAACGTAGACATGGCATGGGTTATTTGGGACTAGGTTCTACCATGACTATGTTAGGGCTAAAATATGGCGATAAAGACTCATTAGCATTAACAGAAGAAATCACCAAAACATTAGCCGTAGAAGGCTGGAAAGAAGGCTTAATCCTTGCCAAAGAAAAGGGGGCTGCACCCATTATGGAACAGGAATTTACTGTCACTGGTGAAATGTTACATAAACGCCCGGAAATGAAAACAGATGGCTACAAAAAAGGCGATAAAGTATTAGGTAAAGTGCTACATGCAAAATACAGTCGTTATATGCAACAATTGGCGCAAGAAGAACCAAAACTGATTAAAGACCTGATCGAGCGAGGCTGTCGATTTACTCATCATAGTTCCATTGCACCCACAGGTACCATTTCTTTATCACTGGCTAATAATGCAAGTAATGGCATAGAGCCAAGTTTTGCTCATCATTACTCACGTAATATTATTCGT
This sequence comes from Methylococcales bacterium, assembly GCA_023134955.1. Taxonomy (GTDB): domain Bacteria; phylum Pseudomonadota; class Gammaproteobacteria; order Methylococcales; family Methylomonadaceae; genus QPIN01. The sequence goes on from JAGLUC010000209.1 coordinate 3,086, forward strand.
GAAGGTAAAAAATCTAAAGAAAAAGTAGATGTATTCTCATTTGAATTATTAGCTTATAGAGCGCACGTAAACTCAAATGCCATGCCCTATTCTGATGATCCAGCAAACCAGCTGCCCGAATACTTTATAGCTGCCGATGATATTACCCCCATACAACATGTTGATGTGCAAGCCGCTGCACAAAAATGGATAGACTCCTCCATATCAAAAACAGCCAATGTACCGACTGATTTTCCTTATGAAGACTTTAAGTCAATCTATGAATATGCCTATGACAAAGGCTTAAAAGGTTGTACTACTTTCCGCTTTAATCCGGAAGTGTTTCAGGGTGTATTGGTTAAAGAAGAAGACCTGGAAAAAACAACCTATCAATTTACTCTGGAAGATGGACATGTTATCGAAGTAAAAGGTAATGAAGAAATTGAATATGATGGTGAAATGCACACAGCAGCTAACCTGTTTGATGCACTAAAAGAAGGCTACTACGGTAAATTCTAATGATACATAAAATCTCAAAAAAAATTGTTGCATACAAGGTCATTAACGAAGCGGAAGAAGCTGCTAAAGAAAAGGTGGCAAAAGAAGCATCAATAGAAAGTATGCACGAAAATGTAGAACGCCCGGAAGTATTACTAGGCTCTACCTATAAAATTAAAACTCCACAATCAGAACATGCCCTTTATATCACCATTAACGACATGGTGTTAAACATGGGAACAGAGCATGAAGAACGCCGTCCTTACGAAGTATTCATCAACTCAAAAAATATGGAGCATTTCCAATGGGTACTGGCGTTAACACGAGTAATCTCAGCCGTGTTTAGAAAAGGGGGCGATGTCACCTTTTTAGTAGAAGAAATGAAAGCAGTATTTGACCCGAGAGGCGGCTACTTCAAAAAAGGTGGCGTATTCATGCCATCACTAGTGGCAGAAATCGGTACAGCGATTGAATCCCATATGAAATTTATTGGTCTGATTAAAGCAGAAGAAATGTCTGACCATCAAAAACAATACCTGGCCGAAAAACGTAAAGAGTTTGAAGACAAACACAACACAGCCGCTAATGACGACGAAAACAGCTTCCCCGATAAAGCTACACTTTGTATGAAATGTAGTACAAAAGCGATGGTATTGATGGATGGCTGTATGACTTGTTTGAATTGTGGGGAGAGTAAATGTGGGTAGAGACTTGAAATGGCATGGTAAGGTTGGGGCGACTGCAAGGATGCTTTGCTCTATCTCCTGAGTTCATACAGTCGGAGCCAGCTTACCTTGCTGGCTTATCCTGAAAGACAGGCTAATATAAACTTATCAAGGAAAATATCCTTGATGTTAAAAAGATGGGAAAGTTTTCCTGAAAAACAGGGTAATATCGTGTTATCAGGGAATATTTACCTAAGAATAATAGTTATCCATCTTAATGAGAATTAGTCATGTCTGAGAAATCGCCATTATTTATAAGTTCTATGGAGCTGCTGGGACATGCGGTTGAACTCCTTGAGCTTGATGATGACAAGAAAAACAAATTCATTGTCATGCATATAAGTAATGCTGTAGAGCTGTTGTTGAAAGATATGGTCATTGATATTGGGCAATCTATCTATGAGAGCAATAACAAGAATACGATAGTTGTTTGGAAGGCTTTTTCTATTCTTGAATCCCATGGCATAAAAATTAAGCAACGCCCAAATATTGAAATGCTAATAGATGACAGAAATGTCATTCAACATAAATTTGGCTATCCGAGTCGTGAATCTGTCCTATATTACATTGATTTTGTAATAGATTTGTTTCGTACGTGTATGCATGACCATTACTCGATTGAGTTTGATGAAATTGCCGAAGAGTATTTTACTGAAAATGGGATGCAGTTGATCGGCCTAGGTGACGAAGATATATTTTCAAAAGTTGATGCCATTGCAAAATATGACATGCTTTCTGCAATATCTACTGCATACTCATTGCTTGAAAAAAAATCTCATGAGTTGCTAAGGCACAATGAATTATCAAAGCCTGTAATGATTTGGCATGACAAACGATTTTATTCATTACTTAAACAAATAGATCCTTCAGTAATGGAAAATAAGCGGCCTAGAGAATATTTTGATTCAATACGCCAGCTAAGGAATATATCTGTTCATCGCCAACATCATAATCCAGAAGAACACGATCAAGAGCTGGGTGCTGGGCTAAATAAAATAAAGAATTTATATAATGCCATAAGCGAAATACCTGAAGATGAAATCGAAAAACTGGTGGGAAATGGCTAATCGGGTAAGGGCTGGTTTCTCTCCAGCCCTCCCCACACCACCGTACAAGCGGGTCCGCATACGGCGGTTCATTAGCCATTTGGATAATGGAACTTCACCCATTGTTCTTTAACAGACACTAACCCTTGTGATTTTAGCCAATCGTTATTGATTCCGATTTGCACGGCCTTGGTTTTCGCTAGCCGATAATAGCCCTTGGAACTCAAGCCTATATTTATCGCAATTTTTGTTGAAACACCTAATCGGATCAAGTTTCGAATACGAGTACGTGGCCTGCGCCACTGTTTTAAGTAACACATGCGTATCCGTCTTCTAATCCAATGATCCAATTCGGGTATTGGGCGATAAAATTCACTGAGTCCATAGTAGTTTATCCAGCCAGAAATATATCGTCTGAGTTGTAAATACCGATAGCTCCAGCGTACGCCCCAAGATCGTCCTGTGATTTCACGGATACGATACTTAAAGTTAGCCAGTGCCTTTGGACTCCAGACAATTTTCTTTCCTTTAAAGACAAAACCAAGAAAGCTAAGTATTGTAGGATGGGCAAAGCGATAGCGTGCCCATCAATCCAAATGATGGGCACGGAAAAAGCCCCTTTGCCCATCCTACACATCTGGGTTTAATGCTTGAAGTCTAGCAAGTAGCCCGTATGCAGCGTAAGCGTAATACGGGAGAACCGATAGCACAAAACCCCGTATTCCACTTTGTTTCATACGAGCTACAAACTAATGTTACACAGACTCTAAATTATTTTAGTTATGTAGCTTTGCCTTCATGGAACTTACAGTTCGTAATTGCTCATGCACTGTTCCACAGTACTACTGGGGTGAATGAGTAATTGCCGATAACGGCGTGCGACTTGCCCCCTAATTTTTTAAAATGATTTTTTTGCTTTTATATACTTCATCGACGACTGTTTTAAACCAATATGGTCGGAAAATGGCCGCAAACAGGCAAAGCAACGTGGTAGTTGGAAATGGCAAAAAGCTAGCTACACTCATTAATAAGAGAAATGAAATAGTAAGAACTCGTGTTTTCATAGTTTTTTTGTTTCTGTAGTTTGATTGAAAATATCTGAGTGAAAGCGTACACACTATTCAGACCGAGAACAAGCGAATATTGGAGGTGTGTCTTTAACGGAAAAAGTGGGAAAAGAGGTCAGAGCCCTTTTAAAAAATAAATCTTTTGATTTCAAATGGTTGCAGGAAGCTAATAAAAAAGTCTTTCAAAAAGGACTCTGCCCCCTTTTTACTATAATCTTAAAAAAAGGGGACGCAATCCAATGTCATTAAGTTAAGCAAACTGAAATAGGATGTGCTGAGGAACGAAGCGCATCTTTCGCGATTGATGCGCTTTCTATCGTCAGCACATCCTATGTTATCACCTTAACTTAACGACACTGGGTTTAAGATACAAGGTCTTTCATTATCATACTGTTATTTATTTTGTTTAAAAGCCCATTATTCTTACCATAAACTGAGTTGAGCTGACCATTTCTCCCGATAATACATCCCGCCAGGCTGATTATCAGGAGAAATGGTATCTCAACTCCACGTTAGCCCCATATTTGATATTTAGTACTAAAATAGTATCATGTATCTATGCCAAAGAAGATTCGTGAGTTAATCTCAATACTAGAAAAATCTGGCTTCACTAATAGAGGCGGAAGAGGTAGTCACCGAAATTTTCTACACCCTTCTGGCATAAAAGTAACTATTTCCGAGAAACTCAGTAACGACGCTCTCAAATACCAAGAGAAGGAAGTTAAGTCAAAAATTGCAGAGGCCAAAAAATGAAAATCGCAGACCAATATATAAAGCTAGTAGAGTGGTCAGAGGAGGATCAATGCTATGTGGGTTCATCTCCAGGATTTATCGGCTCCTGCTGCCATGGCAAAGATGAAACTAAGGTTTATAAACAACTTTGCGGCATTGTCGAAGAATGGGTAGATATTCATCAACAAGAAGGTATTCCCTTACCTGAGTCATTTGCTAGTAAATCATTTTCAGGAAAATTTGTTATTCGAGTAGGTAAAGATTTACATAAAGCACTAGCTATTAAAGCAGTGAAATCTGGTGAAAGCCTTAACCATCTTTGTACTAATTTGCTTCAGAATTCAATTACAAGGCAGGGCTAATCGGGGTAGCCAAGGGTATCTCACCCTCAGCCCCCACAACACCCTGCATGCGGCTCCGCACAGGGCGTTTCACTAACCGTAATGACACTTAATCCAGCCATCTCGTCATGAGAATAGCCCTTGCTGTTTCAAGTACTCTTTCCCCAACCCCTTATTTATACAAGGGGTTTTCGCGTTTATCCAGTAGGATTTACTACTCAATCCAGCCAAAATAGCGGCGTGTTTTTCTACGCCCAATTTCATTAGATTGCGTATTTTCGTTCGTGGTTTTCGCCACTGTTTCCAATAACACATTCTAATTCTGCGCCTTATCCAGCCGTCTAAGTCAACGGTTTGTTGATATTGGTTGGCTAGGCAAAAGTAGTTTATCCAGCCGCGTAAATAAATACTCAACTTCTGGATTTTCACTCGTATTGACACGCCCCATGTTCGGTTGGTTGGTTAGTTCTCGCACGCGGTGCTTAAACCTTGCTACCGTTTTGGGATGCCAAATAATATGTTTGCCTTTACCCCCCTGTGTCAAGATAGTTGTCGCCTAAAGTTATAAATTATGCCACTTCTTTTTCTTCTATTTTAGTTTTTTGATTTTTTAGGTTTAACTCAATCTCTATGGACTAAAAGTCCATAAGTTGTTTTAGAAACGATAGAAAATCGTTATGTGGTGAAACTAATGCATTAAGGCTTGTCTTGTAGTAGAACAACGCAAGGAGCAGTTGCTAAAAAGCGGAAGCTTTGCCATGAAGAAAAATCTATTTCGTGCATAGCTCTCAAATTATATATTTGTTCTGATTGATTTAGTGATTACTGTATTATGGGTTAACGATCACCATTTATTTTAGTGAGTCATTAAATGCCGTTAAATGAAGCAATTAGCAAAGCACTAGATAAACTTCCTCAAGCACTACAAGAAAATATTTTAAATAAACTTAATAACTATGAAGAAAAAGTTGAATTATTAGCTTTAGAGTTACCTGAAAATGATGATTTTCTAAAATCATTGCCTAAAGTCTGGAGTTGTAGCTTATTTGTAAGTGATAGCTGTATTAGAACACCTGAATTACTTCATGGGCTTGTTTCAACAGGGGATCTGTTTTCTTCTGAGCGTCGCCAATATTATTCAGATTATCTAAAAAATAGCACCATAGATTCAGACAAACAATTAACGCAAATTCTTCGCCAATTCAGATGCAGGGAGATGGTTCGTATTGCCTGGCGAGATTTAGCAGGCTGGTCTGATCTGGATGAAACTCTGAGAGATTTAACTCAATTAGCTGAAACCTGTATTCAATTTACCCTGGATTATTTTTATCAGCAAGCCTGTAATCGACGAGGAATACCAACTACGGATGATGGTACTGCAATTAATATTGTCGTATTAGGAATGGGGAAATTAGGGGCATGGGAGCTTAATTATTCATCTGATATTGATTTGATTTTTGCCTACGCAGAAGATGGTGTATTAAGTGACCGTAAAGAAACCACGTATGGCGAATTTTTTAGTCGAATTTGTCGAAATCTGGTTAAAGCACTGGATGAAATAACGGCTGATGGTTTTGTTTTTAGAACAGATATTCGGTTAAGACCTTTCGGTGATAGTGGCCCTATCATTATGACTTTTGATGGTATGGAAAACTACTATTTAACCCAAGCTCGCGAGTGGGAACGTTATGCCATGATTAAAGCGCGACAGGTTGCTGGCGATTTTGACAGTGGTAAACAACTGACAGCAATGATCAAACCTTTTGTTTATCGTCGTTATTTAGATTACGGTGCATTTGAAGAGTTAAGGTCTTTAAAGCTACAAATTACGCAAGAGCTGATGCGTAAAGATCGTATGGATAATATTAAGTTAGGGCCAGGTGGTATTCGCGAAATTGAATTTATTGGTCAGGCTTTTCAATTGATTCGTGGTGGTCAAACACCAGAGCTTCAAGAGCGAAGTATTCTAAAAATACTTAAGATGTTAGGTGAAATGGAATTGCTAACATTGCAAGATGCTGAGCTACTACAAACATGCTATTGTTTTTTACGCAGAACTGAAAATCATATTCAGCAATATCAAGATAAACAAACGCACGATTTACCTAAAGATCCCAAAGTGCAACAGATTTTAGCTTTTTCTATGGACTTTGTTGATTGGGAAAGCTTTAAAGCTAAGTTAGATCAAGTCAGGGTAGATGTTCATAGTGTTTTTGATCAAGTGTTTTCTCTATCAGAACAGCAAGAGATTAAAAAAAGTGCAGATATTGTTTGGACTGGGGATAGTGAAGAAACTTCTTTTAACTATCTGACTGAGCGAGGGTTTCAACATGTTAATGCCTCGCTTAAGGCACTGAATGAGTTTAAAAATTCACGGGCAATTAAAAAGCTATCAACTAAAGGCCGGGGAGTGATTGATCGATTGCTTCCACAGTTAATCGATACTTTGCATGTGGTTGATAATCAAGACATTACCTTAAAAAGAGTGCTTGATTTAATCGAAGCAGTTGCAGGGCGAAATGTTTACTTATCTCTACTGGCAGAAAATCCAAAGGCTTTAATTCAATTACTTAAGTTATCTTCAGAAAGTTCGTGGATTTGTGAGTATTTGGCGAAATATCCCATGTTATTTGATGAATTATTAGATACCCGGACATTGTATGAGCCATTAAATAAAGAGCAATTAGCCAAGCAGTTAAATGTCTGGATGAGGAGTGTTGATCCTGAGGATGTCGAGCAATTAATGATTAAACTGCGTCAATTTAAACAACTGAATATTTTGCGTATTGCTGCTGCCGATATTATGGATGTTATTCCAGTGATGGTGGTTAGTGATTATCTTACTTATGTTGCCGAGGTGATTCTAGAATATGTGATTAATCAAGTTTGGTTGTTATTAACTAGAAAACATGGATTTCCGCCAGATACTACTGAAACACCAGAAGGTTTTGCTATTTTAGGGTTTGGTAAGTTAGGAGGATTAGAGCTGGGTTATAGCTCTGATCTTGATATGGTTTTTTTATCTGATTATGCCGATGGAAATGCCTTAACCAATGGTGATAAAGCCATGAGTTGCGCACAATTCTATGGTCGCATGGGGCAAAAAATCAGGCATATTTTAGATACAAAAATGTTATCAGGCTTACTTTATGAAGTTGATATGCGATTGAGACCCAGTGGTGATTCTGGTTTATTGGTTACTCATGTAAATAGTTACGAAGACTATTTAAAAAACAATGCCTGGACATGGGAGCATCAAGCCTTGGTTCGTGGTCGTTTTGTAGCTGGAGACATTACTTTAAAACAACAATATGAAGCGATAAGACAGCGGGTTTTAAGTTTACCTCGAGATACAGAAGCCTTAAAAAAAGAAGTTCGTGAGATGCGTGAAAAAATGAGAGAGGCACTTGGTCTAAAAGAAAGTGATACTTTTGATTTAAAACAAAGCATTGGTGGTATTGTCGATATTGAGTTTATAGTACAATTTCATATATTAGCGCATGCTTCAGAAAAACAGGGTTTAACAGTTTTTACTGATAACATACGATTACTGGAAGCTCTAAACCAGCAGGGCTTGATGAGTGATGAGCAAACTGAAACACTTAAACAAGCTTATTGTGAATATCGAGATTATGGGCACCATCAAGTCTTACAAGGTGAGCGTGCGCAGGCAAGAAAAGATGATTTTGTAGAAATACGATCTCAAGTTGAAAAAATATGGCATGAATTCATGTCAGCAGCAAACTAACAGGCTAAGAAATATGATGACGATGGATGATAGAGACGGCGTAATCTGGATGGATGGTGAATGGGTTGAATGGCGTGAAGCAAAAGTTCACGTTTTGACCCATACCTTACATTATGGAGCTGGTGTATTTGAAGGACTAAGAGCCTATAGTGCAGAAAAAGGCACTGCTATCTTTAAGTTGCAAGAACATACCGATAGATTGTATCGGTCGGCGCATATATTGAATATGCAAATCCCCTTTGATAAAGAAACAATTAATCAGGCACATAAAGAAGCTGTAGCAAAAAATTTGTTAGACAGTGCCTATATTCGCAGCATGTGTTTTTATGGTTCGGAAGGTATGGGTTTAAGAGCCGATAATCTGAAAGTACATATGATGATTGCTGCTTGGGAATGGGGTGCTTATTTAGGTGATGAGAACATGGAAAAAGGAATTCGTATCAGAACCTCTTCTTATACCAGAAATCATGTCAATAGCACCATGTGCAAAGCTAAAGCCAATGGAAACTACATCAACTCAATCCTGGCATTACAGGAAGCCTTATCAACAGGTTACGATGAAGCTTTATTGTTGGATCATGAAGGCTTTGTGGCAGAAGGTAGCGGTGAAAACTTGTTTATTGTGCGTAATGGTAAATTATATACACCCGAAACATCCTCAGCATTAGAGGGGATAACTCGTGACACCTTGATGACTATTGCACGAGAAAATGGTTATGAAGTAATTGAAAAACGTATTTCACGCGATGAAGTTTATATTGCTGATGAAGCCTTTTTTACAGGCTCTGCAGCAGAAGTAACGCCGATTAGAGAATATGATGGGCGGATGATTGGGTCAGGTATTCGAGGTGCAGTCACAGAACAATTACAAACTCTGTATTTTGATTATGTTCACGGACGAAGAGATGATCATAATGAATGGTTAAGCTACGTTTCTTAAGGTGTCATCAAATTCAGCAAAAAAAATACTGATCATCGGGCCTTCATGGGTCGGTGATATGGTGATGGCGCAAAGTCTATTTATGACTTTGAAACAGACAGATCCAGCATGTCAGATTGATGTGCTGGCTCCTGCATGGTCATTTCCGATTTTAGATAGAATGCCAGAGGTTGCAAAGGCGATTGCCATGCCGCTTGTTCATGGTCAGTTTGCTTTAAATGAACGTATTAAATTAGCTAAAAGCCTAAGGGCTGAACAATATCAACAAGCGATTGTATTACCTAATTCGTGGAAATCTGCCTTAATTCCTTTTTTTGCCAATATTCCATTGAGAACGGGTTATATAGGCGAAGTACGCTGGGGCTTGTTAAATGATACGCGTAAATTAGATAAGAAACTTTTGACCATGACCGTGCAACGTTTTGTTGCATTAGGTTTACCTAAAAATGAAGTACAAGCACCTGACTATCCTGCCCCAGTGCTTAAAATTGAAGCGGTAAATCAACAAGCAGTAATTGATAAGTTTAACCTAGATAGCTCTAATAAAATTTTAGCTCTTTGTCCTGGTGCAGAATATGGTTCAGCTAAACGCTGGCCAGTGACACACTATGCTGAACTGGCAAAACAAAAATTAGCAGAAGGCTGGTCGGTCTGGATATTCGGTTCTGATAAAGATGCTGATATTGCTGAGCAGATTAATACTCTGACAAATCATGCCTGTCAGGATTTTAGTGGTAAAACAACCTTAGCCGAAGCGGTGGATTTAATGTCTTTGGCAGAAGTGGTGGTCAGCAATGACTCTGGTTTAATGCATGTGGCTGCTGCACTCGGTAAAAAAGTCATTGCGCTTTATGGCTCTTCTGACCCAGGATTTACCCCGCCTTTAAGTAAAGATGCAACAATAATTGATCTTAATTTAGACTGTTCACCCTGTTTTAAACGAGAATGTCCATTAGGACATACTCGTTGTTTGAAAGATATTTCTCCGCAACAGGTTTTAGAGCACATTTAATCATGAAAATCGCTATCGTTAAACTCTCTGCCTTAGGGGATATTGTTCACGCCATGGTGGCATTACAATTTGTAAAGCAAGCATTACCACAGATAGAAATTGACTGGCTGGTCGAGGAAAGGTTTGCAGGTGTTTTGCAAGATAACCCGGACATTAATCAAATACTTACAGTTAATTTAAAATCACTTAAAGCAAATAAATTAAACTTATTTTCTGAAATAAAAAAACTTAGAAAATATGCTAAAAATAACTATGATCTAGTTATTGATGCGCAAGGGTTAATTAAATCGGCTATAACTGCCAGGCTTTTATCTGCTAAGCCTTTATCAGCCAACTCGGCAGGATTTGATAAAAATTCAAGCAGAGAAAAAGCAGCGGCTTATTTATATAAAAACACAGTTGCAAGTCCTTATGATGCAAATACCATAGATAGAAATGTAGCGGTTATTGCTAAGCCTTTAGGGTTTGAAATTAGTGAGCAACAGATTTTGAACAAAGCAGCTTTTATCTTTTATAAAGAATCGGATGAGCAGTTAAATCAATATTTTAAAAAAGATCAGGCTAATATTTTATTTGTGATTGGCTCTACCTGGGCTAGCCGGAATTATCCTAAAGAACAGTATTTAAAGGTTATTCAAGGGTTAAATGCAAATAGTCTGATTATTTGGGGAAATGAGCAGGAGCAACAGTCGGCACAATGGATTGCAGAAAGATCAGATAAGGCAAAGGTGTTACCAAAATTAGATTTTAATCAGCTTAAAATGGTTTTGGCCAGGTCAGATTTAGTCATTGGCAATGATACAGGGCCAACACATATGGCATGGGGTTTAAATAAACCCTCTATTACCTTATTTGGCCCCACACCTGTGAGTAGAGTTTATCAAACGCCTATTAATAAAGTTATAAAATCACCCTCAATAGTCAATCCCTTAAAACTCAATAAAAATGATTTTTCCATTAAGGCAATTAAAGTGCAAGCCATAATAGATTTAGCTCAATCATTACTTGGACATAACTAACCATCAAGATGGCAGGTGAATATGGATACAGTAATTGAACAGGATGATAAATATTCAGAACTTTTAACTATTCTGCAACAAAATGATAAGTTATTTGATGACGATTTAAATAAAGTCCGACGAATGCAAAAAACGGGCATGACTGATTCTATACCTGAGTTGTTGATCAAACTGGGTCTATGCTCGGAAAAAGATATTGCCGAAAGCTTTGTACAAAGTTGTAAAATCAAACAAGTTAAAATCTCCCAATATCCTTTAGCATCACCCTTCACAGACGATATACCACTACGGTTTTTAAAATATAATCATGCCATAGGTTTACAGTCAGATGACAAATCTATTTCTGTTGCGGTGATGGATCCTGAAGATGAATATATCGTACAAGCTTTAAGGCTTGCGACAGGAAAAAAGATTACCGTAAAAATTGGCGTACTTTCAGAAATAGACAACGCATTAGATACCCAGTATGGCGATGGAAAATCGCAAATGGATAAACTGGTTGATCATTTAGATGGAGAGAACTTTGATGCAGCCGACCTTGAGCATTTAAAAGATTTAGCCAGTGAAGCACCTGTTATTAAAATGGTTAACTTATTTATGCAAAAAGCCATTGAAATGAAGGCTTCTGATATTCATATTGAACCGTTTGAACGCACCCTTAAAGTTAGATTAAGAGTAGATGGTGTATTGCAGGATATTGATGCACCCCCAGTTGCTTCAACAGCCGCTGTTTTGTCGCGGATCAAAATCATGGCCAAGCTGAATATTGCGGAACGGAGATTGCCACAAGATGGGCGGATTAAGCTGCAAATGCTGGGTAAAGAGTTGGATTTAAGGGTTTCTACTATTCCAACCATGTATGGTGAAAGTGTTGTTATTCGGTTGCTGGATAAAGAAAATACAGTGTTGGATTTTTCTGCCTTAGGATTAACAGGAAAAAACGCCCGGCAGTTTATTAAATTACTGGAACAGCCACATGGCATTATCTTAATTACCGGGCCAACTGGAAGTGGTAAATCAACCACTTTATATACTGCTTTAAAACAACTCAATACCTCAGAACGTAAGATCATTACAGTTGAAGATCCAGTGGAATATCAATTAGAGGGAATCAATCAAATTCAAGCCAAACCACAAATAGGTTTAACCTTTGCCACAGCCTTACGGTCAATTGTCAGACAAGACCCTGATGTTATTATGATTGGGGAAATGCGGGATTTAGAAACCGCTAAAATTGCAGTGCAATCAGCATTAACAGGACATTTAGTATTATCAACTTTGCATACTAACGATGCAGCTGGTGGAGTTACCCGATTGCTTGATATGGGACTTGAAGAATATTTATTAAGCTCAACCGTTAATGGCATATTGGCGCAACGCTTAGTCAGAACCTTATGTGCAAAATGCAAACAAGCATACCCTGCTCCTGAGTCAGTTATTGATGAGCTGAAGCTAAGATCATACAGCGATGAAAAGGACATTAAATTGTATAAAGCAATCGGCTGTGAGGCTTGTGGTGATATAGGTTATAAAGGTCGACAGGCGATTATAGAGTTTTTACCCATGTCAGAAACCATTCGCAAACAGATCATGACGCATGAAGAATCTTCGATTATACAAAAACAGGCAATTGCAGAAGGTATGTCTACACTTTATGAAGATGGACTGTTAAAAGCAATACAAGGCATAACCACCTTGGAAGAAGTGTTGCGCGTTACCACGGAAGCCTAAAATGCCACTGTATTCATATAAAGCGGTTAATAGTCAGGGTGAAATTGAAGAAGGCGTTAAAGCGACGGCTGATCAACAAGAGCTGCTAAGTGAGTTACAAGAAAAAGGCTTTATTCCACTTCAAATAGAGCTTGCTAAAGATAAAACTTTTTTAGGTATAGCTTTGAGTAGTACTATTCTAAAGTTATCTCGTAAGGAGGTTTTATTGTTTACGGGTGAATTGGCGACTATGCTTGAGTCTGATTTGCCATTGGATCGCTCCTTGCAAGTGCTTATTCAACTGACGGAAGATAATAACAAGTTAACAAAACTCATCAACCAGGTACTGGAAAAAGTTAAGGGTGGCTCATCATTAGCTGATGCGCTAGATAGTCAGGTAGGTGTGTTTTCTAAATTTTATATTAATATGATACGCGCAGGGGAAATGGGTGGTAATTTAGGCGATGTATTGACTAGATTGTCTGAATACCTGGAACGTACACAAGAATTAAAGGAAACGGTGACCACCGCACTCATATACCCCGCTATTTTATTAATCATGTCAGTCGCTTCCCTGTTGGTCATGCTAACCTTTGTAGTGCCACAATTCACTGAAATGTTTGACAATGCTGGTCAGGAATTGCCTGTTCCCACTCAAGTTGTGGTGGCTTTGGCAGAGGGCTTGCAATCTTATTGGTGGTTAATGCTGTTAACCGTGTTAGTTGTCATTAGTTATATGAAATCACAGCTAGCCAATCCAATAAGACGAAAAGTCTGGGATGGCTATTTTTTAGTCATGCCTTTATTTGGGGATATTATGTTACACATGGAAACAGCCAGCCTGACGCGAACTTTAGGTACGCTATTAGGTAATGGTGTTTCTATTTTAAAGGCATTGGGTATAGCAAGAGAAACCGCAGGAAATAGGGTAATTGCTGATTTGTTGGCTGATGCAGAAGAGCAGCTAAAACAAGGTAAAACAATGACAGATGCCTTGCAGCATGGGGAATGTTTTCCTCGCCTGGCTGTCCAAATGATTAAAGTAGGGGAAGAAACAGGGCGACTGGAAGAAATGTTGTTACGTGTTGCCACTATTTACGACAAACAATTACGAACCTCAATTGAACGAATGTTAGCCATGTTAGAGCCTGTTCTAATTATCACATTAGGACTGATGATAGCAGGTATCATCGTCTCAATATTGATGGCAATTTTAAGTGTTAATGATTTAGCTTTTTAAGGAGATTAAATAAATGAGTGTTAGCAATAAAGAACAAGGTTTTACCTTGTTAGAGCTATTAGTGGTACTGGGTATTATTGCCATGTTAGCAGGCATAGTAGGGCCGCAGGTAATGAAACATATGGGAGCATCAAAAACCAAAGCAACAAGAGTACAGGTGGAAGATTTATCGGCAGCACTGGATATGTATAAATTGGATGTCGGTAAATATCCGACATCAGAACAAGGACTATCAGCACTGGTAGAAAAACCAGCAGATAGCAAACGTTGGAATGGCCCTTATCTAAGAAAATCTAAAGTCCCTCAAGATCCCTGGGTTCAAGACTATCATTATGCCTCACCAGGTCAGCATGGCAGGTTTGATTTATTTAGCTACGGCGCCGATGATAAAGAAGGTGGTGAAGGCGAAAACCAGGATATTAATAGCTGGGAATAACATATGTTGAGTCGAGAAAAAGGCTTTACCTTAATTGAGCTAACCGTAGTATTACTAATCGTAGTACTCGGTTTCTCAGTGATTGCCAGCAATATTTCATCGGGTAATCAGTCGACTCAACTCAAAGCAACGGTTAGGGATATTATTTCTGCATTGCGCTATGCTAGAGGCCAGGCACTTATCTCACATAAAGAAGTTACAGTCGCTATTAATCTGGCTGAGAATAATTATCAAATTAGTAACCGAGATAAAGTTTTTTCTTTTTCTGATGAGATTGATTTGACTCTGGTGATTGCCCAGGATGAATTTAAAGATGATGAAATAGGGCAACTTCGTTTTTATGCAGATGGCTCTTCCAGTGGCGGCAGAATAACTCTGGAGTGGGGTAATTTGGTTAATAGGATTGATGTTAATTGGTTAACAGGAAAAATTGATGTCACTGATGAGTAGAGAAAAAGGTTTTTCCTTACTGGAAGTGCTAGTCGCATTTGGCATTTTAGCCATTTCATTAGGGATATTATTAAAAATATTTTCATCTGGGGTCAATACAGCAATAATCGCAGAAGAATACACCATAGCGAGCCAAATAGCCGAATCACTAATGGCAAAAAATGGGATTGAAGAGCCACTTGCTGTGGGTAAAATATCTGGGACAGAAGTGGATAAATATCACTGGCGAGTGACTGTGGAAAATGTACCCAATCCAGTTGATGAGACAAATGAACAACTTGTCGCCGTTAAAGTAGAAGTTCAATGGGGTAATGATGAATCAAGCCAACGTAAGGTAGAGTTAAACACTTTAAAAGTAGGATTACAGCAATAATGTCTGTGCAGCAGAAAAGCAGAGGATTCACTTTACTAGAAGTCATGCTAGCCATGACCTTGCTCAGTATTATGGTGGTTTTATTGTTTACTACTTTAGCAATATGTGCGGAAAGCTGGAATAAAGGCGAAAATAAAATAGCACAAGTTAATGAAAAAGCCGTTGTCTATCGCTTTTTTAAACGACATTTGCCAGCAATTAAGCCCTTATGGGATGATTTTTCAAATGATGAACGAGTTTTTTCTTTTCAAGGCCAGTCAGATAACTTTCAGTTCGTCAGTGTATTTCC
>JAGLUC010000021.1 GCA_023134955.1 Methylococcales bacterium
ATTTTCATTTCTCTGGCGGTATTAGGTACATAATCCAAATCACATTCTGGATCAGGTGTTTCCAAATTGATCGTCGGTGGAGCAATTTGATGCTTTAAAGTTAATGCAGATAAAACAGCTTCAATGCCGCCTGCCGCACCTAATAAATGACCAATCATTGATTTAGTTGAGCTCACTGCTATTTTATAGGCATGATCACCTAATGCTGCTTTCATCGCTTGAGTTTCACCCACATCACCTGCAGGGGTTGAAGTCCCATGTGCATTAATATAATCAACTTGATCAACATTCAAGCCTGCATCACGTATTGCATTTTTCATGCAACGTGCAGCACCTTCGCCACCCACAGAAGGTGTGGTCATATGGTAAGCATCACCGCTCATACCATAGCCAACAACTTCAGCATAAATTTTGGCACCCCGTGCTTTTGCATGTTCTAGCTCTTCAATAACCACAACGCCTGCACCATCACTCAAGAACAAAACCATCACGGTCTTTATCCCAGGGACGACTTGCACCTTGTGGATTATCATTATTTCGAGACAAGGCTTTTGCAGCCGCAAAACCACCCATTGCTGTAGGTGATGTTGTACAACACTCTGCGCCACCTGCAATCATGACATCTGCATCGCCATATTTAATTAAACGAGTTGCATCACCAATATTGTGAGTACCTGTGGTACAAGCCGTCACAATAGAAAAATTAGGACCTTTCATACCATATTTGATTGAAAGGTTGCCTGAAATCATATTAATAATTTGACCAGGAACAAAGAAAGGGGAAATTCTACGCGGACCACTTTTCTCATAAGTCGCATAACAATTTTCAATCCCTGTTATTCCGCCAATACCTGAGCCAATTGCAACACCAATACGCTCGGCATTTTTATCGGTGACTTCTAACCCAGAGTCTTCAATAGCCTGACAACCTGCAGCAATTCCATAATGAATAAAATTATCCATTCTTTTAGCATCTTTTGCAGGAATATATTCACTAATATCAAAACCTCTAATGACACCACCAAATGTTGTGGCAAAAGCAGAAATATCAAATGAATCTATTGCTCCAATACCACTTTTGCCATTAATAATGCCTTCCCAAGTATCTGAAACATTATTAGCTAAAGGTGTAACTGCGCCTAAACCAGTGATGACAACTCGACGTGTGCTCAAAGTGATGTACCGTTAGAAAAAAATATAATATGCAAGAGGGTTACCTTGAATTTACTTAAGACTTAATTCTAGTGGACGAGAGTTCACCCATCAGAGTTTAAATCAATTACAAATTGGTATTGATATAATCAATAGCAAGCTGAACAGTCGTTATTTTCTCAGCTTCTTCATCTGGAATTTCACATTCAAATTCTTCTTCAAGAGCCATGACGAGTTCAACCGTATCTAAAGAATCAGCACCCAGATCATCAACAAAAGATGCATCATTTGCAATATCATCGTTAACACCTAACTGTTCTGCAACAATCTTTTTTACTCGTTCTTCAATCTTACTCATTTTTATTTTCCTCTAACCTAAGAAAGTGTTTGATTTTTTTAAAATTTACTTTCTATATTTGTTATTAATAATTAGAAATCCCGCCATTGGACACCCCAGACGACAAGGTAGAATTATACTTTATATTACAACAATGTCACAACACTATGCTCAAAACATAATACAAATTCACATTTTTAAGACATAAACATGCCACCATTGACATGAATTGTTTCACCTGTAATATATGCAGCACCTTCAGAAGCTAAAAAAGAAACCGCACAAGCAATTTCTTTTGGATCTCCAAGTCGACCTAGTGCAATTGATTCCAGCAAAACATTTTTATGCTCATCTGCCAGTTCTTTGGTCATATCTGTATCGATAAATCCTGGCGCAACAGTATTAACCGTAATACCTCTTGAACCTATTTCTTTAGCTAGAGATTTTGCAAAACCAATCATGCCTGCTTTAGAGGCAGCATAATTAGTTTGTCCTGCATTGCCAGTAGCTCCAACAACAGATGAAATATTAATAATACGACCCGACCTTGCTTTCATCATGCCACGCAAAACTGCTTTACTCATACGAAAAACAGAGGTCAGATTGGTATTGATAATGTCATCCCATTCCTCATCTTTCATTCGCATTAATAAATTATCTCGCGTTATGCCTGCATTATTCACTAACACCGCAGGCACCGCATAATCATCAGCAATTTTCTTAATCACTTCTGCGATAGACTCTGAATCAGCAACATTTAATTTTAAGCCTTTGCCATTTTCAGCCAAATAAGCTGAAATGGAATCCGCACCGCCATCACTTGTAGCAGTACCTACAACAAAAAAACCATCAGTAATTAACTGCTCAGCAATTGCTCGACCTATTCCTCGACTTGCACCCGTTACTAACGCTACTTTTTTATCCATTTAACTGCTCCATTACTTTTTCTAGTGTTGCGGGATCGTACATCACCATATGATTAGCACCTTTTGCAATACGTTTATTAAGCCCCATTAATACTTTACCAGGCCCACACTCCACAAAGTTTACAACCCCTTGTTCATACATATATTTAATGCTATCAACCCAGCGGACAGGTTTAAAAAGCTGTTCTTTTAAAGCATTTCGAATGACTTCATCCGCCGTATGTGCAGCCACATCTACATTATTAATCAATGTCATTTTAGGCGTTTGAATTTCAATTCTATTTAACCTTTCAGCTAATTTTTCAGCCGCCGGTTCCATCAATGTACAATGAGAAGGAACACTCACAGGTAATTTAAGCGCACGCTTAGCACCTGCTTCTTTAGCTGCCGCCATCGCTCTTTCAACTGCCGCTACATGTCCAGCAATAACAACTTGCCCTGGTGCATTAAAGTTTACAGCTGCAACCACTTCATTTTCAGCAGTATCAGCACATACTTTAACAACCTGGTGATCCTCCAACCCAATAATTGCAGCCATTGCACCTATACCAGCTGGAACAGCCTGCTGCATAAATCGGCCTCGTTCTGCAACTAAAGTAACAGCATCATTAAAAGCAAGCGCATCAGAACAAACCAGTGCGGTATATTCACCCAAACTATGCCCAGCCACCCAATCAGGTCTTATATCTGACTGCTCACACCAGACACGCCACATTGCAACACCAGCTGTTAACATAGCTGGTTGCGTATTATGTGTTTGATTTAAATCTTCTACCGGACCTTGCTGAACCAATTTCCACAAATCAAAATTCAAACAGTCTGAAGCTTGCTCAAAAGTTTGCTTAATTAGTGGAAAAGACTCGGCCATTTCAGACAACATGCCCAATGACTGAGACCCTTGCCCAGGAAAAACAAATACTAAATTATAATTTTGCTCACTCATAATGATTTTTTTATCTAAAAAAAACATCAGGTAAAAGGTTCAAGGTACAAGGTTCAAAAAGCAACATCAATAAACTTGCTCTTTTTACCTTTCACCTCGAACCTTTCGCCTGCTCTTCTAATACTTAATTAAAGCAGATCCCCAAGTAAAACCCGCACCAAAGGCTTCCAGCAATACAATTTGACCGCGCTGAATACGTCCATCTCTTACTGCTTCATTAAAAGCCAATAATACCGAAGCAGACGATGTATTGCCTTGGTTTTCTAGGGTAAGCACAACTCGATCCATCGACATTTTTAATTTCTTGGCAGTGGCTGCAATAATTCTTATATTCGCTTGATGCGGTACCAACCAGTCAATTCTGGATTTATCCAAGCCATTGGCTTCTAAAGTTTCGTCAACAATTCTGCCCAGGGTATTAACGGCAACTTTAAAAACTTCACTGCCTTTCATGCTAATAAAGCCTTGCTCATCTTTTTTTGAATCTGTCGCTACTTGAGGGTTCGGGCAATAAAGCATGTCTTCATAACTAGCATCAGAATGAATATGGGTAGATAAAATTCCTGCTTCACCTGAAGATTCAAGGAGCACAGCACCAGCACCATCACCAAATAGGATGCATGTGCTTCTGTCTGTCCAATCAACCAATCTTGAACAAATTTCAGAACCCACAACCAATACTTTATTAGCTGCACCTGACTTAATATATTGATCTGCGATACTCATGGCAAAAATAGAACCAGAACATGCTGCCTGCACGTCAAATGCCACACAATTTTTAATATCCAAACGTTTCTGTAACAAACATCCAGTACTTGGATAAACTCTATCAGGACTTCCTGTTGCTACAATAATTAAATCAATTTCATTAGCATCAATACCAGCCATATCAATTGCTTGTGTTGCAGCAATTTCAGCCATACTAGCCGCGGTTTCTTCTGGCCCAGCAATACGTCGTGTCTTTATGCCTGTACGCTCAACAATCCAGCTATCAGAAGTATCAACCAATTGTGAGATTTCTTCATTCGTACGAATGGTTTCAGGCATATAGCCACCCGTTCCTATGATTCTTGCACAATGACTCATACGTCCTCTCTACTTTCCAAAGTGACAGCTACTTTATCAATTATTTTTCTAGTCACATCCTGCTCAATTTCAATCTCAGCAAGATGAATGGCAGTCTCAAATGCTAAAGCATCTGCCCCACCATGACTTTTAATCACCAAACCACGCAAACCTATAAAACTTGCGCCATTATACATTCTAGGATCAATGCTCTTTTTAAACATTTTTAGTACAGGATAAGCTGCAATACTCGCTAATTTGGTCAATATATTCCTGGAAAAAGCATCTTTCAGCTTTGTCCCAATCATTTTTGCTGCACCTTCAATTGATTTGAGTGCTACATTTCCTACAAAACCATCGGTAACAATTAAATCCACCTTAACACTACCTGCATTAATTGAATTACCCTCAACATAACCGATGTAATTTAATGATGATGTTTCTAGTAATTTTGCGGCTGATTTAACTTGCTCATTACCCTTCATATCCTCTTCACCAATGTTTAACAAACCAATCTTTGGTGATTCAATACCTTCAACTGCTTTTACAACCTGTTCACCCATTATCGCAAACTGATATAAATGTTCGGCCGTACAATCAACATTAGCACCTAAATCTAAAATATGAGTATGTCCAAAAATAGACGGTAATGTCGAGATAATAGCAGGTCGATCAATACCAGGGATCATCTTTAAAACAAAACGGGCAATTGCCATTAATGCCCCTGTATTACCCGCACTAACACAAGCATCGGCATCTCCATCTCGCACTAAATTAATCGCAACTCGCATAGAAGAATCTTTTTTACCTCTTAATGCTTTTTGAGGAGACTCATCCATTTCCACTTGCTGAGAAGCATGCTGAACAATAAGTCTATCTTTATATTTGATAAGTGCTTGGGCTAACATGTCTTTAAGAATCGACTCATCACCAACCATAATGACATTTAATTCTGGATTTGCTTTTAGGCATTCCAAGGTTGCAGGAATGGTGACTTCAGGACCAAAATCTCCACCCATTGCATCAATAGCAATTGTTATGCTCACGCTTAGAATAACTCCAGAATATTGTGGGAATCTATGATTAAGTCAAAAACTAAATAGATTGTATTTGAAATATTCAAACTCAAGGTATAAATGGCAAATAATAGCAGGCTATTATTAAGATTTACAACACAGAAACTGGACATTTCAGATGCAAGATATGAATTCATGACTTAATCAGATGTTCCTTAAAGACCCGACCATAGAATATGGTCGGCAACTAGCAATTAGGCATATATAATAATACCTACTTTTACATCTTAATCTTCGTCATTAAAAACAACTTGACGACCTTTAAAAACACCCTCTGGTGTCATATGGTGACGAATATGAGTTTCACCAGTCATTGGGTCTTGAGACAAAGTTTTACTTGTTAATGAATCGTGTGAACGACGCTGACCACGTCTTGAACGCGTTACTTTACTTTTTTGTACAGCCATTTTTAATCTCCAGTATTTTTAAGTTCCGCTAAAACAGAAAACGGGTTATTAGAATTCATTTGTTGTTGCTCATCATTATTTACTTCCAGCTCTTTACCCTTACTCATTTCTGAACATTCATACTCATGTCTAGGAAAATCGGGCAACGCCAGTAATAATTCGTCTTCAACGAGCTCATTAAGTGAAATTTTTTTATTATTTAATATCAAAGGTTCACAATCACTTGCCAATCTATCTGCTTGCTCCATACTTGAAACCAAGCCTAATTTAAACTGCCTGTTAATTGACAAAACAAACTGACCAAGACAAGATTGACACTGTAAATTTAAATTAGCTTTAATTTCGCCTGAAACAATGGCTAGCCTTCCTTCTTTATCAAAAGAAAAATCAATTTCCACCACTCCAGAATTATCAAGTAATTCACCTGACAATCGAATGAATTCACTTACTTTAAGTGCCCCCACAAGCCTTTTGCCTCTTTCAGCAAAACCAAGCGGTTCTATAACAACAGGTAATCGATCTAACATAACTGGACAATTCTATATGGTGAACAAATATCCGTCAATATTTTATAAAAATATTTTGTTTAAACAACTCATTTATAAAGGGTAATTAAGGTTGCAAACAAAACCTATTAATCGTTCCAAAAATATTCGCGGTAATGAAAAAGTAGTCCGTATGAAGTTTACCTAGTACAGGGAGCCGACGACTCGAAACCCCGCATTACACTTCGTTTCATACGGGCTACAATATGTTTTAATATATATAGAGTGTCAAAATACCCTGCCAGAACTTATGGGACGATTAATATTCAACTTTTATTATTTCAGTGTCATATTAAAGAGCAACATCCTAGCAACTCATGAATCATTATCCGCTAAGTATAGCGTAAGAAAAGCAAATGACTATTTAATAAAATTTCTGATTGCACATAAAAAACTGTGGAAATATTCATTCCATTTTTCCTCTTTAGCAAAAAAGAGCTGGGCAAATTTGAATTTAAAACTCTATTACCATACAAATTGTATGTCATTATTTTTAAGATACTTACCTCTCTCTATGTGGTATGCTTTCCAAAGTGTATCGTATTTTTTATACACAAAATTAATAACTATCATTTACACGAGGTAATCTTTCTAATGGTTTCATTTAATAAACTAGCACTAGTCCTTCTGGTAAGTATTTCAACGCTTGCAACCGCTCCTTCTGTAATTGCAGCTGGCAAAGTAGCAAACCAATCACAAGAAGAAGTTGTTCAGTCACTTGACGATACCGTAACTGCTGCCGAAGCAGCTTTAGCTGCAATAAAAAACGGTACCGATAAAAAAGAGACTATGGCGTTATTTAAAGCGACTAAACAAACTGCCAAAACAATTGAAAGCAGCGTTGTTTTAGCACATCGTGACAGAGCACTTAATAGAGTAATGAAAGCACGCTCAGCCTATAAGAAAGGTGATCTGAAAAAAGCAGAAGAACTGATGACTGAAGCAGTTGAACGCTTCATAAAAGTGAGAGAAAAATACCACGCATTCTAAAGTATTCATTACTTTTGGTATTTAGTCTATAAAGCTTACAGCCTTCGGTTGTGAGCTTTTTTAATGTTTATAGTTTAGCAACACCCCTTCAACAAATCCTCACATTCATAATCGACTACTAAGATAATGATAGTTTTTGAGATTAGCATTTCAATTTTCCTGACAACACATATTAATCGCCCCAAAAGTTCTGGCAGGGTATTTTGACACCCTTTTATTAAAATATATTGTAGCCCGTATGAAACGAAGTGTAATACAGGGGTTCGAGTTATCGGTTTCCCCGTATTAGGTATACTTCATACGGGCTACTTTTTTCATTACTGCAAATACTTTTGGAACGATTAACATCATTTACTAAATGGACTGATTATCGCCCATCCAGCAAAAACATTTACCACACCTGACCAGACATTTTCACTAATGGGCAATGTAGAGCAAGCCTCAGCCACCCTACAAAACTCCAACTGTCAATACTATATTAGTTAAATGTAGTTCCTGAAGAAACAGGTAATACTGGCATAGTCTGCTTAGGAAATTCGCCCGTTAAAGCACCTAAAAAAGCAACAATATCTGCAATTTCTGCTTTGGATAAATCTTTACCTAGCTGCAATTTAGCCATTAACTTAACAGCTTCATCCAAACTTTTAACCCTACCATTATGAAAATAAGGTGCAGTTAAAGCAATATTTCTAAGTGTAGGTACTTTCCACATATGCTCATCAGCTTTTTTACCTGTTACTTCCGCCAAACCCTTATCTTTTTTAAAGTCATATTGCGCTTCAAAATAACCATTACTTATCACAGGAAATTTCTGGAATGTACCAGGGCCATTAAAAGCAGGGCCGCTATGGCAACCAACGCAACCTAATTCAACCGCCTTCTTCATACCGCGAACTTGTTGCTCAGTCATTGCAGACTTACTGCCTTTAACATATTTATCATAATCACTATTAGGTGTAATCAAAGTTCTTTCATAAGCGGCAATTGCTTTAGTTGCAGTATCTTTAGAAATAGAATTTTTACCAAACGCTTTTGCAAATGCTTTTTGATAACCTTCTAATGCTTTTAAACGCACAACCACATCATCCCAACTCTTCATACCCATTTCAATCGGATTGGTCACAGGCCCTGCCGCTTGCTCCTCTAAACTAGCTGCACGACCATCCCAGAACTGTACCTTATTAAATGCTGCATTCCAGACAGTCGGCGCACTACGCCCACCCACTTGACCGCCCACACCCACAGAACCTGCACGATTATCTTCACCACCCAACATAGTATTGTGACAAGAGGCGCAAGAAACTGTACCCGAAGAAGACAAGCGTGGATCATGATAAAGCATTTGTCCCAACGCGACTTTAGCAGCCGTGGTTGGATTATCAGCAGGTGCAGGCGCTTTAGTCGGTAAAGCCTGAGCCATCACCACAGAAGTAGAACCAGCCAATGCCAAAGCAGTAACCAGCGAACGAATTTTAAACATACAAATCTCCAAGTATTATTAGGTGTAATTAAAAATGCGAGGAAAAGAGAACTGTTTTAGCTTTCCTTTCCCAAAACCCTCTTTTCCTTATTCTTTCCTGGTTACAGCAAGAATAATATCCGCACTTTTGATCAACCCATATTATTATAGTTAATGAACCACAGATGAATTGTAAGGTATGATAAGAGCAAGGTAAATCAAAAAAAAGGATCAACTCGTGTCCATAGCTGAAAAAATCAAATTATCTGAACAAGAATACTTAAAAGGTGAAGAGAGAGCTGAATTTAAACACGAATATCTAAACGGTGAAGTTTGGGCTATGGTGGGTGCCAGTGATAATCATGTCACTATTGCAATGAACCTTGCTTTTTTACTAAAACAAAAACTCAAAGATACCCCTTGTCGTAGCTATATCTCCGACATGAAGGTCAAAGTAAAGCAAGCCAGTGCCTTCTTTTATCCCGATGTTTTTGTTACTTGTGAACAAAAAGACCAACAGAACACCCACTACAAAGAACATCCTGTCTTTATAACCGAAGTATTATCTCCTTCTACCGAAGCCTATGACCGTGGTGATAAATTTAAACATTATCGTCAACTCACCAGCTTGCAAGAATACTGGTTGATTGATGCACAAAAAATGTCCATTGATTGTTTTACACGCCAGAGTGATGATGCATGGGTTCTACATAACTACTCACTACTTCAAAAAAAACTAATAATAAAACCTTTGGATATTGAGCTTTCAATTGATGATATATATCTGGATACCGATACAAGCACTTTACACACAAGTCTGAAATAAGACTATTTTAAGTAGCTATAAATTTAGATAGTAATGAAATTGCATAATTTAAATATGGGTAATTAACAACTATAATCAGTGAACAAGGAATGAGAATTTAAAATTTCACGATTAACCCTAACACACCCTGAACTTATCAATGAAAGAAAACGCTAACTTATTGGTTCTATGTATAAAACTTATTGATAGCATCATTATTATCGCAAGCGGTATGCTCTGTTTCTTTTCTTTGGAGCCTGTCAAACAATTTCCAGATTATTTCAACTACATGCCCACAAACTATTTAAGCTTAATTATATTAGGTTTTATTTTTAGCGCTTGGTGGTTCCCAAAGTTTAATTTATATCAAAGTTGGCGTGAATCCAGCTTATCAGTAGAAATACCTGCATTACTATTTGCCTGGAGCTGCTCACTTTTAGGCATACTAGCCTTCCTGTTCTTTACTAAAACCGCAGCAGAATTTTCAAGACACTGGTTCATTTTATGGTACATAAGTACTTTTTTTGCGTTATTAATAGTACGACTAGCAATACGATGGAGCTTATACAAATTACGAATCAAAGGTTATAACTTACGGCATATTGTTTTAGTGGGTAGTGGTGATTTAAGTAGAGAAGTTATCCAAAAAATCCAATCTGCAGCCTGGATGGGGTTAAAAATACAAGGCTATTTTTTTGACATACCGATGAAAAACGATCTAAACCTGCCCTGTTTAGGTGAAATAAAGGATATTATTGCCTATGTGGAAAAACATAAAATAGATCAGGTTTGGATCACCTTACCACTAAAAGAAATAGATCAAATAGAAACACTCTGTAATCAACTGCACTCTGTTTTAGTTGAAGTAAAATTAGTCCCTAATATCGCAAGCTTGCGCTTACTAAAGCATTCCACTATAAATGTTAATGGCATGACTATTATCTCTTTATCTCCTACTCACATGAGTAGCACTAACCGATTAGTCAAATGGTTAGAAGATAAAGTTTTAGCCTCCCTGATTTTACTTACAATCAGTCCTCTGCTATTTATCATAGCCATTGCCGTAAAACTCACCTCCCCTGGTCCTATACTATATAAACAAGAACGTACTGGTGGTAATGGCAAATGTTTTCAAATGTTAAAATTTAGATCCATGCCTGTTAATACGGATAAAGATAAAGTATGGGGCAATGTCAAAACCAAGCAAAAAACTAAAATCGGACAATTTTTACGCAAAACCAGCCTTGACGAGTTACCCCAATTTATTAATGTATTGAAAGGTGATATGTCAATTGTTGGTCCACGGCCTGAACAAACTATTTTTGTTGATAAATTTAAGCATGAAATTAATAGTTACATGCAAAAACATATCGTACAAGCAGGCATCACTGGCTGGGCGCAAGTTAATGGCTGGCGGGGTGATACTTGTTTAAAAACCCGCCTTGATTATGATTTATTTTATATAGAAAACTGGTCATTATGGTTTGATTTAAAAATCATCTGCTTGACACTATTCAATGGGCTTAATAAAGGTCAATAACAATGTCGTTAAGTTAAAGTGATAACATAGGATGTGCTGACAATAGGAAGCGCATCAATCATGAAAGATGCGCTTCGTTCCTCAACACATCCTATTTCAGTTTGCTTAACTTAATGGCATTGGGGTGAGTAGTTACAATTAAATTTTCATTTCGATAGTCTGTCCAACTCACCATGCTCAACACATAGGCTATACTTAATTAAGTGTTTTTTAAAACCAAACAATCAAATCTGTTAAATGAACGAACGTAGAATTGCTAAACGTTATGCTTTAGTCGCCAACATCAAGCTAATGCACCCTTCTTTTGGTGAATATATAACCACAACGACTGATGCCTCTGATAGTGGTATCTTTATTAAAACAGGCTCACTAAAACTGCCAGATCTTAATGCTATTCTTCAGGTACAAATCATAAATCCTGAAGTGGAAATGCCTATAAAAGAAGTTCGTTTAGCTAGAATTGTTAAAGATAAAGGAATAGGTTTAGCTTTTTGTGAATGGGAGCAAAATACAGATTAACTTTCATAAGAAAGTTTAGTATTAAAAACACCTTGCCAGTCATCAGAAAACTGTTTAACTGCTGGCTCGACGGCTGGATGAGAAATCATTTGTTCTACAACATCAACAGGTAAAGTAATCGCCCCTACTCCAAGTTTCATAACATCCATTACTTGTAATGTATTTTTAAAACTCGCGGGTAACACTTTACAATCCAAGTTATTCTGAGTAAGTAATAATTGCAAGTCTGCCACCACTTCAACACCATTACTGCCCATAGTATCCATTCTATTGACATAAGGTGCTAAATAATCTGCACCACATAAAGCCGATAAAAAACCTTGCTGTGCACTGTAAATAGCAGTAGCCAGCACTTTAATATCAAACTTTTTAACTTTTTTAATTGCAGCTAAACCAGCTTCAGTTGCTGGTATTTTAACCACCACATCATAAGGCAATGCATCAATTTTCTTTGCTTCTTCAACAATATCAGTAACTGTTTGACTAATAACCTGTACATGGAACCTGGCATCCTTGCCGATAATATCTGTTAATCCTGATAAAGCTTGATTAACCCCTACCCCAGCCTTAGCCAAAATTGAAGGGTTTGTGGTTACCCCTTTTATCGGCAAACAGGCGTTAAAGCGAGAGACTGCTTCAAAATCAACTGTATCCAGGTACAATTCAATCATCTAAAAACCAAATACTTAGCCACGGTACATAAGTTATTACCAGCACGCACAATAAAAGCACCATCATAAAGGGTAAAGTTGCCCGATAAAGTTCTGTTATCGGTTTGTTAAAACGATAACTGGCAATAAATAAATTCATCCCAACGGGAGGGGTAAAATAGCCAATTTGCATATTAGCTAAAAAGATTATACCTAAATGAATAGGATGAATTCCGTATCCAATTGCAACTGGCACAATTAAAGGCACAACAATAACCAGTGCTGAAAATATATCAAGAATTGCACCTAAAACCAGTAAAAAAAGATTAAGTAAAATCAAAAAAGTAACTCGATCATCAATATTTGATTTAACCCATTCAAATAAACGCATGGGCACTTCTGCATCCACTAAATAATTAGTAAATGCCATGGAAATTGCCAGGATTAATAAAATCCCACCGACCATTTGCATGGACTCTTTCATCACTTTAATTAACTGAGAGCCTTTAATTTCTTTATAAATAAAGGTTTCAACAATCAATACATAAAGTGCTGTCACAGCGGCTACTTCTGATACCGCAAAAAAACCACCAAAAATACCTAATAAAATAAATACAGGTAAAGGTAATTCCCAGGCAGCATCTTTAATTGCTTCTATGGCTTCCTGTGTAGAAAAACTAGTTTTTTCAAAAACTCTATTCCGCGTTCTCCAGGTAATCCATATAGCCAGAACCACAATCATTAAAAGCGCAGGCAGTAAACCAGCCATAAACAGTTCAGTCAGGGTAAATTCCTGACCAATATTCATTTGCTGAACAATAATGCCATATAAAATAAGTGGGATAGAGGGTGGAAGTAATAAACCAAGGCTTCCCGTGGTTGTCACCAAACCTAAACTGAATTGCTCATCGTAACCTTCTTTAATTAAAGCAGGTAACAATAAAGCACCTAAGGCAACAATGGTAACGCCAGAAGCACCTGTAAATGCAGTAAAAACAGCACATGAAATAAGCGAAACTATGGCTAAACCAGAAGGCATCCAGCCAATGAATACCCTGGTCAATCGCAATAGTCGTTCTGATGCATTGCTTTCTGAAAGTATATAGCCTGCAAAGGTAAATAAAGGCAAGGCTATTAATAACGGGGTTTCAGTGATTCGGTATAACTCAATAGCGATGACTGATAAATCGATTTCAGCAGAATGAAAGCCTACTAGTGTAGCAGCCAAAATTAATACAAATAACGGCGCTCCAAGCAACATCATCAGCACAATTAAACAAATCAGCATAATTGTCATACAGGATGCCTTAAATTAAAAACTGCCGAAAAAAAGTATCGCAATCCCATTATAAAAAATGCAACAGGAATAATAGACTCGCAAAACCAGTTAGGTATATTGGCAAATGCCAGACCACCATCCCCATATTCATATTTAACAAACTTAATGCTGTAATAAGTCACCACAAAACAAACTAAAGATGTAAATAAAGCTGTTATACGTTTAGCAATCGTTTGCATTTTTTCATTGATAAATCGAAATATAATATCAATGGCAATATGTTTATCATTACGGCTTGCGACCATTGCCCCCACTAATGCCAGCCATAACACAGCGATTCTAACAAAAGAGTCTATCCAGAAAATGCCTGATGCAAAAAAGTTACGCATAACAATCTGTATAACCGCAGTAATGATCATGGATACCAAGATTAGTATTAGAATCCCTGTTTCTGCTTTTAACAAAAAGTTGTAGATTTTATAAATCATGATTGATTGTTTAAGTTATTTTTAAAATCTGTTTAGTTGTAACAGTCTAGCTGTCTTCTGCTAATGCGTCTAATGAAGAGGTAAATTTATTAATCGAAAAACTTGAAGTCGTTCTAATTATTATCCACATCAAAGCATTGACAATATAGTTATTTATTATTGATATTAACTATTAACTCTTTTTTGCCAGGATTAAAACTGCTGAATTCAAATCAAGAGTGCATAACCCTTTAAAGTTTGATTATTGTGACTAATCTCACGCTTTTACCATAAACCACTATAAAAGAAAGGTTATATAGGTTATGGTTATCTCCAACCTAAAACAACATTGTTTGTTGCGTTAGCAATGAAATCTAATAGCTTGGAAATGACAACGGTTGTGCAAATATGAACAAACTGCCAAAAAAAGTTATTACGGGGATAAAGTAATGGGGTATAAGATTTTTAATCAGTGCAAACTACATTTTGCCCGTACTATCATGGCATTGCTAACGCGGTTAATTGTTTCCCCTGCCAATAGTGCCAATGCAGGACTTGACTGACTGACAGCTCAGTCCCAGAACTATGGTCGTTACTCATTGAAATGTTCAAACGAGTTGCTTCTAAAATTTAAACCAATGGCCACTATTAGATAATAGCGGTCTTTTTTTTCTATAAATTATGAATATTAAAAAATATCTTTCATTATTATTATTGACATCCTTTAGTGTTTATGCTGATACTTGTGAAATTGGTTCTGGGTCTGCTTTTCGTTGGTATGATGGTACAAATTCAACAGGTGTGAATTTTGATTTAGCAACTAATTGTATTGGTATTTTCACTGAAAACATAGGTTGGGATGAACGAGAATGTAGGTCTGGTATTGATGGAACTCCAATGCAATACGCTAGAAGTAATCAAACTGGTATTGTTTATGGTTCTTATGATACAGCCATATTTGGAATATGTCGTAATCCGCCAGTTGGTGAACAGGAAGAAGATCTACCAAAAAGTCTTAAAAATAAAAGCTTTGGCCAACTCTGCGATGATGAAAGCACTTTCGGCAACCCCTGCAATGCATCCAATGGCAACAAATACCAAAAAGAAACCGATTATACTGGAAATAACACCCAATTAAGCTTCATCCGTCATTACAACAGCGGATTAGGCGCAGTCGATAATGGCATAGGTTATGGCTGGGTGCATCAATGGGCGGCAAAACTTGACATTAGCTCAAACAAAATCACCATACAACAATCTGATGGGCGTGGTGAATCGTTTGTGTTACAAAACAACCTATGGCAAGGCGATGCTGATACCCAGTTAGCCTTGGTACAAGACAGTACAGGCTACACCTTATCTAATAAAATCGGCACAGTTGAGCGTTATGATCTAAACGGTAACCTGCTTACTAAAACCGATTTAACTGGCAAACAAACCCAGTATAGTTACAATGCTGAACAGCAATTAATCACACTGACTAGCCCTTTCGGTCATAGTTTACAATTTAACTATAACGCAGATAAGCGTATTGAGTCTGTTATCACCCCAAAAGGTGAAATTTACCAATATCAATATGACTCTACAGGCAACTTGGTTCAAGTTATTTACCCAGATAATAGCTTTAAGCAATACCATTACGAAAACACTGGCTTTCCTCATGCCTTAACGGGAATTACCGATGAAAATGCTGATCGTTATGCCACTTTCGCTTATGCAGCGGATGGTAAAGCCATACTCACCCAACATGCACAAACAGATAATTCAGTACCACAAGAAAAATTTGCCTTAAGTTATGATTCAGACACGCAAACCACAGTAACCGATGCAATAGGTACCATTGAAGTACTCACCTTTGAGGAAAACCTAGGCGTTAAAAACCTGCTCAGTCGTATAAACCAAACTGACAACAAAGGCATCAATCGTAGTTATGATGACAATAACAACCGACTCAGCAAAACCGATGCCGAAGGTAAAATAACGTCTTACGTCTACAATGCAAGCAATCAACGTATTCGTAAAACAGAAGCGGTAGGCAGTAATGCAGAAAAAGTGACCGAATATCAATACCTGAGTAATGGGCTTAATTTACCCACTCAAGTGCAAACAAGCAGTGTGCTTACAGGTAACCATAAGCAAACAATAACAAACTATAACAGTGACAATACAGTACAAAGCATCAGATTAACGGGCTACCAGCCAGATGGTACAGCCATTAGTCGTAGCACCTCATTTCAGTACAACAACTTAGGACAAGTCATTCAAATTGATGGTCCTCAAGCAGGTAATCAAGACATTACCTCACTCAGCTATTACAACTGCAACACAGGCAACCAATGTGGACAATTGACACAAGTCAGTAATGCTTTAGGGCAAACCACAACTTACGATCAATATGATGATAATGGTCGATTAATAAAATCAACCGCAGCCAATGGATTAATCACACACTATCAATATGACAGCCGTGGACGTGTTATCACGCTCAGCCAAACACCCACACAAAATCAAGCCCAAGCCCGTACAACGGACTATAGCTACGATCCAGCCGGACAGT
Source organism: Methylococcales bacterium (assembly GCA_023134955.1). Classification (GTDB taxonomy): domain Bacteria; phylum Pseudomonadota; class Gammaproteobacteria; order Methylococcales; family Methylomonadaceae; genus QPIN01. The sequence continues at coordinate 16,718 of JAGLUC010000021.1, forward strand.
TATTAACCGTTATTCAACCCAATGGACTTCAACTAAGCTATCAATACGATGCCGCACACGGCCTGCGTAGCGTGACAGATAACCAAGGCAATCAAGTTAACTATTTTTACGATGCAAAAGGCAACCGTACCCGTACTGAAAATAAAGACGCAAGTGGAACATTGCTCACCGCCATAGAAAAAGTCTATGACAGTCGTAACAGACTACAAAGCATCAACAATGCAGGCAATATCAATCAACAAATATACGATGCCACAGGTAACCTGTTAACAGAAATAGACCCCAATCAAAACCCAGCAACAGAGCACGCTTACGATGGCTTAAATCGTCTGCAACAAACCTTAGACGCACTAGGCAATACAACCGACTATCAATACGATATTAATAATCAATTAATACAGATTAAATCACCCAATAATGCCACAACAAAATACAGCTATGATGACTTAGGCAATTTATTACAAGAACACAGCCCAGACAGAGGCATTATTAACTATAGACATGACAACGCTGGTAATGTCATTAGCACAACCGATGCCCGTGGCATAACAGCAAACTATTACTATGACGCACTTAACCGAGTTATAGACATAGACTACCCCGGCACAGAAGAAGACATTCATTACACTTACGACAATTGCCTTAACGGAATCGGTCGCTTATGCCGAACGGAAGACCCAAGCGGAATCACGCACTATGCTTATGATGGCTATGGTAATTTAACCGAACAGCTTAAAACAACAGCAGACAAGCAATACAGCACAAGCTACAATTATAATGCCGCAAACCAAATCATCCAAACCACATACCCCAATGGGCACATTGTTAATTATCAGCGTGACGTACTGGGTAGAATTACCCAAGTCAATACAAGCACTGACGGAAAAATCCACCTTATCGCCCATAACATTCAATACCGAGGGGATGGCTTATTAACTGCCCTCACCTACGGCAACGGCAAACAAGAAAGCCGAACATACGATGCCGCAGGACGACTTAGCTGTATACAAACAGACAGCTTACAACAGCAATGTTATCAATACGATGCCAATGGCAATATTATTGAACAGCAAAAGATAGCACAACACCATGACTACGCTTATGACGTACTAGACCGATTATTACAAGAAGATACCAGTAACAACAACTGGCTATACAGCTATGATGAAAACGGCAACCGATTAACACGCAATTTAAACCAAGCGGTTAATGACTATGTATACCAACAAGACAGTAATCAACTGATGACAGTTGATCAACAAAACATAGAACTGGATGCCTCAGGAAACACCCTAACAGACAACAACGGCAAACGCCGATTTGAATACAATCAACAAGGAAGGTTGTTTAAGGTCTATCATAAAAACAAACTAAAAGCCGTTTATACCTACAACGCACAAGGGCAGCGTAGCAGTAAAAAAATTATCAGCGAAAGCCAAAATACAAACAAAGGCAAAAACCAGACAAGGCCAATAAGTAATTCTAAAACAATTTATTATCACTATGACCAAAATGGACAGCTACTGGCAGAAAGCCATGCTAACAACAATAAACCCGAACAGGATTACATTTGGCTAAACAATCGCCCAATAGCACAATTAAAAACCCAACTAATTGGCAAACAAGCTAAACTACAAACAGCCGAAGTGGTTTATTTACACACAGACCATTTAAACACACCACGGATAGGAACAGATAGAGACGGAGTACTTATCTGGCGTTGGGAAAGTGATGCGTTTGGGGTGACGGATGTTGCTGTCGCAGAGAGTAATTTAGTTAAGGTTAATTTGCGGTTTCCTGGGCAGTATTTTGATGGGGAGACTGGGTTTTATTATAACTATTACAGATACTATGACCCGACAACTGGACGGTACATTACCAGTGATCCTATTGGGTTACAGGGTGGGTTGAATACATATGGGTATGTATATCAGAATCCACTTCGATACATTGATCCTGACGGACAGTTCGCTATTTTATTACCGTTAATACCTGCTATCACAAGTACTGATATTGCTATTGGTGGCGGATTGGCATGTCTTGCCACTGGCTGTGGTGAAGCTATCGGTAAATTGCTAAGTTCAATATGGGATGATTTAGATGGCAATGTTCCTGAGTCTGCGGCAGATGATATTCCTGGTTCCAATACGTTGCCTGATAGCGAGAGTAAAAAAGATCGATGTATTGAAAAGTGTTATCCTCTTCTCGCAGTGCCTGGGCTTAGCAGTGATATTAGGACAAATAATTTTAATATATGTCTAGATGATTGCTTAGAAAACCCAGAGAGTTGCGAGTAGAAAAATGGATAAAGAACTAGCCGAATATGCTGTCAAAGTAGCTTTTAAAAGTGAATCAGATTTAAATGATTTGATCCCATTACTGAAAGAACATTGCAGCGAAAATGAATATAAAAAATTAGCAATAGCTATTGCAACAGTTGCCTCAACCATAAATACTGAGATATTGAATCATATCTATGATGCTCATCCAGAAATACGAGATGACGTTGATAGAAAAATAAACGAATATGGAAGGTTAATATAGACTCTTAGAATTACTAACAGAGCAAGTTTCTTAACATGCCTTCATGATTATTAAGAAACTGTTTGGTTATTAAGAAATGTTCCGTTTCTGTATAAGCTGTTTCTTGTAAGTTTCCAGAATTTAGAGCAAGAATTTTTGCCAGAGGATAGGCTAGTAGGATTGGAGAGTGAGTTGCAATAATAAACTGGCAACCATCTTGAACTAATACATGCATTCTCGATAACATTGCCATAAGTCTTGTCGGTGAGAGCGCAGCTTCAGGTTCATCTAAAATGTATAACCCCTTGCCTCCAAATCTATTCATAAATAGCGCAAAAAAAGATTCACCGTGTGATTGTTCATGCAAGGAAACCCCACCATAAGAATCTATAATAGGTGGTCCGCCCGGTTCTTCATCAAGCCTTTCAATTTCTGTGGCAACATTAAAATAACTTTCAGCTCTGAGAAAAAAACCATCTTTAGGTCTTTTGTAGCTCTTGGAAAGTCTCAAACATTTATGCAAATTAGAATGTGACTTTCGAGTAGAAAAACTGAAGTTTTTCGTGCCGCCTTCAGGATTAAATCCCCAAGCGGTAGCAATGGCTTCCAGCAGTGTCGATTTACCCGTTCCATTCTCGCCGACAAAAAAAGTTACCTTGGGATGAAACTCAATAGTTTCCAGGTTATTAATAACGGGCAAGGAAAAAGGATACTGGTCGAAAGATGGAACTTTATCGCGCAGTAGCTTAGCCTCAAGCAGATAATGCGTTGCCTGGAATGCTTTCATCTATTACCCTTTAGCTATTTTATTATCAATAGTTTCGATTTTGATAATCCCCTCAAACCGTTTAAAATCCTTAATATTATGAGTCAACAAACAAGGAATGCCATAAGCCAGCATAGTTGCTACGATATTGGCATCATGTACCTGTTTACCACCAATTTTAAAGTCACTCAGTAGTTTGATAAGTTGCTTAGTTACCAGGGAATTATCATCGGCCACCTGAAATTGTTCCTCTAAATAGCTCACCCGTTTTATCACCACTTCTGGTGTTGAGGGCTTAGCAAAAGTCTGAGGTCGAGTACGTGCTGCAATGAACTCTCGTAAAACCGGTCGACTAATCCACAAAGGGCGTTCAGATTGCTGTACTCTCTTCAGCGTATCAAATGCCTGTTGATGAAAAGGCGCACTGGCAACATTGGCGTAAATCAGAATATTGGTATCAATAAAAAGCGGTTCAGCGTCCATCATCGCTATACATATCCTCTCTGCTCAGACTTAAACCTTCTGGCCAAATACCCAAATCATCCACAGGAAAATCCAGCGATTGCTTGTTAGTTGTTATTGTTTTTCTGCTTTTTACCCGTTCCTTTAGAAAATCAACGAAATCTTCCACTTCCGTAATCCTATCAATAGGGAGAGATTGAATTTTTTTCATCAATACCTGGGTGTTTTGCATAGTTATTGCCATTATTAAATCCTCATTCTTACTTTGGTAACTGTTGTTCCCTTATCTTTTGTTAGCAACGGCTAATTGACTAGCGGTATGCTTTAAAATCATGCCATCAATTAACGATTGAACGGTACGCTGATCTTCGTCTGACATTTGAGTAACCGCTTCAAATTTTAGTTGCAGACCGTTAGGCAAGTCCCGTTCGTTTTCCTCAAACACCAGCCAGTCAGTCGTCACATGAAAGGCAGTGGCGATCTTTTTAAGTATCTCAACGGATGGCTGTGCCTGTCCTGCTTCATAGCGTTTGACCTGAGTAATATGCATACCCACAGTATCAGCCATTTGTTGCTGGGTTAGTTTATGTTCTTTTCTAAGCTGAATAAATCGTGTCGGGAAACTCATAGTAATAAACACCAGTATCTGTTTATTCATAATTATCTCCTATAGTTCTAAAAGGGTTTGACATAAGTATCTATTTAGAGCTTATAATAATTCCTTTAGAGAATCATGACAAGGTTCTAAGTAGAACAAAATCTGGGGTCAGGTCTTTGAATTATGATAACAAGGCTGAAAAATAAATGATTCTGAATTCTACGGTATCCAGTCCTTTATAAAAATCATAAATCAAATTAGAGT
>JAGLUC010000210.1 GCA_023134955.1 Methylococcales bacterium
CCTGTGGCTTGTTAATAGCCATGATTTAAAATGATGCTTGGAGGTTAAATATTTATCTAAATTCGCCTAATGAAGCGTATTTATTATAAATACCTATGTTGTACAAGGGTACAATAACAACACTTAAAATTCAAAGCCAGAAACTTACATACCACAGAGTTATTAAACGGAAATCAAACAATGGATCACAGCGCACACAACAAACTCATCTCATTTATCTGGTCAATTGCTGATGACTGTCTGAGGGACGTTTATGTGCGAGGTAAGTATCGGGATGTTATCTTGCCAATGGTGGTGCTACGCCGCCTAGATACTTTACTAGAGCCCCGCAAGCAAGCTGTTCTTGATGAAGTTAAATTCCAAATAGAAGAAATGCAGGCGACTGAGCTGGATGATGCGCCACTAAAAGAAGCGTCTGGCTATGTGTTTTACAACACTAGCAAATGGACGCTGCAACAAATATTTGGCACGGCAACGAATAACCAACAAATCTTATTAGCCAATGTAGAAGAATACCTCAACGGCTTTAGCGATAACGTTAAAGAAATTATTGACTGCTTTAACCTTAAAACCCAAGTTCGCCACATGGCAAGCAAAGATATATTGCTTGATGTACTGGAAAAGTTTGTCTCACCTTATATCAACCTAAGCCCTGATACAGTAGAAGATCCAGAAGGCAACAAAATGCCTGGGCTATCGAACTTAGGCATGGGCTATGTATTTGAAGAGCTTATCCGTAAATTTAACGAAGAAAACAACGAAGAAGCCGGAGAACACTTTACCCCGCGTGAGGTTATAGAGCTAATGACCCATCTAGTCTTTGATCCCATCAAAGACAATATACCAACCGTTATGTCAATTTATGACCCTGCGTGTGGTAGTGGCGGTATGCTGACAGAATCACAAAATTTTGTAGAAGAAAAATACCCCAGCGCTGATATTAGCCGAGATATTCATCTGTTTGGTAAAGAAATCAACGATGAAACCTACGCTATTTGTAAGTCAGATATGATGATTAAAGGCAATAACCCTGAAAACATCAAAGTAGGCTCGACACTTTCTACAGATGAATTTGCCGCAGATCGTTTTGATTTTATGCTCTCCAACCCACCGTATGGCAAAAGCTGGGCGAGTGAGTTGAAATATATCAAAGAAGGTAAAGACGTTATCGACTCGCGTTTTATTATTAACTTACCCAACTATTGGGGCGAGACTGAAACCGTTGATGCCACGCCACGCTCCAGTGATGGCCAGTTACTGTTTCTCATGGAAATGGTCAATAAAATGAAATCGCTTACTTCGGGTTCAGCAGGGTCGCGTATTGCTTCTGTACATAATGGCTCTAGCCTATTTACGGGGGATGCGGGTTCAGGTGAAAGTAATATCCGCCGTTATATTATTGAGAATGACCTGCTCGAAGCCATTGTACAAATGCCCAATAATCTATTTTATAACACGGGCATTACTACCTATATTTGGCTATTAAGTAATAACAAAACAGCAGCAAGACAAGGCAAAGTCCAGCTAATTGATGGTAGTTTGTTATTTAAAAAATTGCGTAAAAATCTTGGTGAAAAGAATTGTGAGTTTACCGCAGAACAGATAGAAGAAATTGTTCGTACTTACCTTAATCTTAGCAGTATAGAACGTCGCCTAGATGATAACGGAGAGCCATTAGGCATTGCCGCACAGGTCTTTGATAAT
>JAGLUC010000211.1 GCA_023134955.1 Methylococcales bacterium
TTGGTTAAACGCATAAATTTTATAACATTCACCCATTCTTGTCTGCAAAATACATGATATTAAAGTTATTTGAAGCGAAGGAAAAAGACAATCCAAAAAGAGGAATTACAGATAACAATCCTTAAAAAGCTTATTAAGGTTTGTTGTTATGAATATTTCAAAATAAAATTTCTGAGTCCATATAGGCATACAGACTCAGAAAAACAAAAGTTTATTTACTCTTTATCAATAATTACCTTACCATCAATAACTAACTTAGATACACCGCCTAAAGTTGATGTTATTGTACATGTTGCTTTTTTAAAGTTATCGTCTTTTTCACCGAGCCACTCTACAGTATAGTAAGTTGATTTATTTGTTTTAGTATCAGAAACTAAACTTCTGATTGCAGAACCGGTATGCTGTTTAATTAGCATTGGACATTTCTGATGTGCCATAGCCTGCATTCCAGCAATTGCTCTAATCATTGCAGCCGCTTCTTTCTTTTCTTTACTTTGTTCTTTATTAGAACCAACCATTATAAAGCCCACTACAAATACACCTACAACCGCAAGCATCAATTTTTGTGCATTACCCATATTTTTCTCCCCATCTATTTACTTATTATTAATAATAAATATGTTTTACATAAAAGCAGTTAAAATGTATAGCCTTTTCTAAAAAATATGCCATCACTGGTTTTACTTCTATCTAAATTTATATCATTCAGCTTTCCAAACCTTCAGCAGAGAAAAGAAGCACGACATCTGACACAAACTTAATCTCAATCTTCTTGGGTGTCTCACCCCAAATGCAATTCTTGGCAGATAAAAAAGCATCACAACTATCTGGCTTACCAAGCAAAGCCACTACATCCTTATACTCCATCCCAGTTTTAAGCTGATTAAAATTTTCTTGATTAACTTTACCACATGCCACAAGTAACAAAAAAAACACACTAACTATTACCTTTCTAAACCTTAACATCAACTTAACTCCTTTCTAAAATTTAAAATTCAATGCCTTGCTCTGCTTTAATTCCCTCCGCAAACGCATGTTTAACCTTGCTCATCTCAGTCACTGTATTGGCAACTTCAATTACTTCTTTTGCTGCATTTCGACCTGTCATCACTAAGTGCATCCAAGGGGGTTTTTTTTCTGTAATAAATTGGGCAATTTCTTCACCAGAAATCCAGTTATAGCCACAACAATAATTTATTTCATCTAAAACCACTAAATCATACGCTTCTGACAAAATCTTTTGTTGACTAAATGCCCAAATTTCACGACTAGTCTTAATATCTTGTTCTGGGTTTTTAGTGTCCCAGGTAAATCCATCCCCTAACACATGCCATTCAATATTATCAAATCGTTCAGCAGCCTTTTCCTCACCTGTTTGCCACTTGCCTTTAATATATTGAATCACGCAAACTTTCATCCCCCATCCTGCGGCACGAAAAACCATGCCCAAGGCACTTGATGATTTTCCTTTGCCCTCTCCAGTATGGACTAAAACAATTCCTTGACGACGATCTCTTGATTTCATTAATACTACAATTATTTAAATAATGAGCTTATTCTACTCTAATAGTTCATCAACATTTATATGTTGGGCGGACGTACAAGATGTATTTGCTTATTTTTCGACCTTGGTAAGGTCTGCTGCCTCTACAGTAGGTGTCACATCGCCCTTACTTTCATTTAGCTGCTGAACCGAGTTATTACTTTCCTGTTGTTTTTCTTTAGTTGCCTCACCAAACATGACCGCAAAGACCATAAATAAAACAGCCGAAAGTACAACAATTGGCATACGGACGGGCTTATCCATCCAAAATAAAATCCAATTGGGTTTTATCATCCCCACAATGAGTATACCAATCGACAAAACCAGCATATTAATCGCCCAGACCATCATATATTTTTCCTTTACTTCTTACATTTCATAGAATATCTATTATTATTAGATTAAATGTTATTTGCAACTAAATTAGGAGTGCATTATGGATTATTTAGCCCAGTATTTCGGGTATTATTTATTTGCCTTTGCCATTTTGATGGTAAAGATGAGCTTTAAGTTTGTTCCACAAGGTGAAGAATATACAATTGAATTTTTTGGTCGTTATATAAGAACTTTAAAACCCGGGATTAATACTATCATTCCATTTGCTAACAGGATTGGTAACAAGCTAAATATGATGGAACAAGTAAGAGATGTTCCTTCTCAAGAAGTTATCACCAAAGACAATGCCATGGTAACTGTTGATGGTGTTGTGTTCTTTCAAATTATTGATGCACCTAAAGCATCTTACGAGGTTAATAATCTGGAATTAGCCATTCTTAATCTGGTGATGACTAATATCCGTACTGTGATGGGATCTATGGATTTAGATGAACTATTATCCAAAAGAGATGAAATTAATGCCCGGCTTTTAAATGTTGTGGATGATGCGACAACCCCCTGGGGTGTTAAAGTCACCAGAATTGAAATTAAAGATATTGCCCCACCAAGAGACTTAGTTGAAGCTATGGCTAGACAGATGAAAGCCGAGCGTGAAAAACGTGCCTCTATTCTTGAAGCAGAAGGTATGAGACAAGCCGAAATTTTACGGGCAGAAGGTGAAAAACAAGGCGCGATTCTTGATGCAGAAGGTCGTAAAGAAGCCGCTTTTAGGGATGCTGAAGCTAGAGAACGCCTGGCAGAAGCGGAAGCCAATGCAACCAGTATGGTATCAGATGCGATTGCTAAAGGGGATATACAGGCGATCAATTATTTTGTGGCTCAAAAGTATATTGAATCACTTAAAGATATTGCCTCTGCTGATAACAGTAAATTAATATTAATGCCTTTAGAAGCATCCAGTGTAATAGGTGCATTAGGCGGTATTGGTGAATTGGCAAAAGAAGTAATCACTAAAAAGAAATAAAAATGACTGAATTAGAAATCATTTTTTGGCACTGGTGGATATTTGCTATCGTTATTTTAACGATGGAATTACTAGCTCCTGCCTTCTTTTTTATCTGGATAGCCTTATCTGGATTTATTGTGGGTGCAGTATTATTTATTTTTCCATCTATCAACTTAGAAGCACAACTGTTTCTGTTTGCCTTACTCTCTATTGCTTCAATTTTTCTCTGGCGATATTTTCGTATTAATTATCAACCTGAGTCTGACCAGCCATTACTAAATAAACGTAGCGCTCAATTCATAGGTCGAATATTTCCTTTGTATGAAGCCATTGAGAATAGACGTGGAAAAATTAAAGTTGATGATTCAATATGGACTGTTCAAGGACAAGACAGTCCCTTAGAATCAAAAGTGGAAGTAATCGCTGTAAAGGGTATGATACTTAAGGTGAAATTAGTAGATGAAGATTAAAACGCGCTCACCATGGCGGAAATTTATCGAGCCAATTGTTCAAAGTTCTATCAGTGTGAAATACAAATCTCAATATTGAACAAACATTGCCAATATTTAACGTTATAGCGGGCGGTAGGTGTAAATAATGAGGTGAATAATGGCAACTATGAATATTTCATTGCCTGAGAAAATGCGTAATTGGGTGCAAGCGCAGATTCAATCTGGCAAATACTCCAGCAGTAGCGATTATATACGTGATCTTATTCGGCAAGATCAGGAAGCATAAAACACTTGCAGCAAGCCATAACCGAAGGCTTGGAAAGTGGCATTGCAGAGGATTTTGACATGAAAGATTTTCTGCGTGATATGAAAGTAAAACATCTTGATTAATCACTATAAAATTCTTCCAAAAGCACCCACTTTATTCATTAACAAGTTCCCGCAAGCGTACTTTTAAGATATTTTGGTTCGCGCCAGTGTGCTGGACTATTTCCGTAATGATTAGCCGTTCATTTTTTTTAAAAGTTTTAATATTTCTAAAGACAAGGTTGGCAAAGCCTTATCATCTTTTTCTTGTTCTTCTTCAACTTTCGCAGCCAGATTAGCTTTTGCTTTTTCAGGCAGCGCAGGAAAAAACCTAACCACGGCTTCCAATCTGGCGTATCTTATTTTAATGTTTTTTGGGGCGCTAAACTTTGGTTATGGAATTATTAGGATATTAAAAAGAAAAGATGGCGCGCCCGAGATGATTCGAACATCCGACATTCGCCTTCGGAGGGCGACACTCTA
>JAGLUC010000212.1 GCA_023134955.1 Methylococcales bacterium
TAGGCATCCAGCAAGAGAGGGCTTAAGAGCAGAATCAAATACGCTGAATAGCGAATCGCCATAAATCTTGATTGCACTTAGAAGCACAGGGATTTGTATGTGCCACTTGAAGCAGGATGCTGGTTGTGACCTTTTCATCAAGACTACGCAAGCTTAATTTAATGGCATTGGGGCGCAGATCTTTAGTCTGCCTTATAAAAAAGCAGGCTAAAGCCCTCTGCGCCCCCTTATTGATAGGCTTAGTTCAAGCTCAGAGGTTTTGATATATCAGTAAATTAAAAATCATGCATACTTAGCCTCAAACTCAGAAATAAATGAAGGCAGGTCATTGATCTCCATATGATTAATTCCAGCCGCTGCTTTTCTGCCACCGCCTGTTGGAAAAGATCCACATAATTCATCTGCACCAGTCTTATTGTTTAAGGGTGCGCGCACATTGATTTGATAGCCATTTTCTGCATTAAAACTAACCACGGCATGTGCTTTATCAGGGTTGTTATTGGCTAATTCATTACTAAAAACCCCATTTATTCGTCTGCTCCAGATTTCATCGGGCAATAGGTAAACTGCGGCTTTATCCGTTTCATGTTCTGGGGTAAGGTGATCAACAAGTGACATATCTTCAGCATAGTCTGCCAATAGTTTTTCATAGACCTCAACATTATCAGCAATAAAGTCAAATGGTGAAGAGTAGGGGAGTAATTCTTTAAATAGCAGGTCGGGGGCAAAGTGTAAATCTCCAATACTAGTGCCGTAACTATTGTAGTTAATACAGGTTCCTAACATTTTTAGTTGTTGAATCTGGTTTTCTGATAAGGATAAAGAGAAGGCGACCTTTTTTGCGCTATCCAGTAAGTTATCACCAAATGCAGCCGTTACTGCCCATTCACCATACTTATCTTGCAAATATTCATTCACTAACAGGCTGGTACAAATATTTGCATCAGTATTAATAATTGTTTTTAAATTTTTATGTTCTGGAATTTCGCCTGGTTGGTGGTGGTCAACATAAAAAATACTAGCACCTTCTGCCAGTATTCGTTCAACAGACGGTCGGTTTTTTTTAAATGAAATATCAAGCACGGTTACTTGATCACCTTGCTGGACTTTTACATCGTCTAATAATGTAATATCTCTTTTTACACCAGTCACTAATTGTGACTTTACTGGTTGAGCTAAGCGCAGTTGTAATAATGCACAAATGCCATCAGCATCACCATTAAAAACATCTATTTGCATGAGTCGAACTCCTCGTGGTAAGAAATTAGTCGGTTAACTTCATTTTTGGCACCCAAAATAACAGGCACACGTTGATGAATTTCTTTAGGATCAATATCCATGATACGTTTTCGTCCTGTAGAACAGAGCCCTCCCGCTTGCTCGACAATAAATCCAATAGGATTGGCTTCATACATTAAGCGTAATCGACCTTCTTTAGTGGGGTCTTTTAAATCATAAGGGTACATAAAAAGTCCGCCACGGGTTAGTACTCTATAAACCTCAGCAACCAGTGAGGCAATCCAGCGCATATTAAAATTTTTACCCCGTGATCCTTTTGCGCCTTGCAAGCATTCACTAATATATTGTTGAACAGGTGGCTCCCAGAAACGCTGATTAGACATGTTAACGGCAAATTCTTGAGTATCTTTAGGAATATTCATCAGAGGATGGGTTAAATAAAATTCACCAATTTCCTGGTCTAAAGTAAAGCCATTAACCCCTTGCCCTGTTGTTAAAATTAACATGGTCGAAGGGCCGTAAAGCACAAATCCAGCGCAGACCTGCTTACTGCCTTTTTGTAAAAAGTCATCTAGAGTTGGTTTAATACCTTCGTCACAACGGAGGATAGAAAAAATGGTGCCTACTGTTAGATTAACATCAATATTTGAAGAACCATCTAAAGGGTCAAACAAGGCAAGATATTTACCACGAGGATATTGTTCGGGTATGGCAATAGGGTCATCATTTTCCTCAGAAGCCATACCTGCTAAATGCCCCGTCCATTTAAGTGCATCAACCATATAATCATTACTGATAATATCTAATTTTTTCTGAACTTCACCTTGTATATTTTCCGAATCAGCACTGCCCCAGGTTCCAATTAAATCTCCCTGGTTAACCAGATGGGATATTTGTTTACAGGCAGTGATAATATCATTTAAAAGAGCCGTTAAATCGCCACTTGCATTGGGCGTTTTACGTTGTTGTTCTGTAATAAATTGGGCCAAGCTAATTTTATTAGCCATAAGTTTTTTCTCCGTTTATACAGATGTTTGTGTGAAATTGAACCAATTAAGTTCAACTTGAATTATGTTTAAATATTATATCGGGTTGGGGCATCGCCAGGAGGCTGTCCGAGAATAGAAATTGTAGCGAGGGAAAGCCATTTTGAGTCAGATTTTTCTATTCTCGGGCAGCCTCCCAGGCTTTATAAAAAACTTAATCGTTTGAATTAGATGTATTATCTTTACAGTAGTTTGTGATAACAGGTATTTCTAACCTGACTTCTAATCCACCTTGCTCTATAGGCAGCAACTTTATTTTCCAATGATGAATATCACATAATTGCTGAACAATTGCCAGACCTAAACCACTGCCGCCAATTTTTTTGTTACGTGAATTGTCCAGTCGGTAAAAAGGTTGAAGAACAGCTTCAAGTTTATCAGCCGGAATACCTGAGCCTTGGTCTAATAATTTAATGATCAGTTTGTTTTTAGCTTTTTTACAAGACAATTTAACGGGCTTTTGCTCGCTATAACGAAAAGCATTATCAAGTAGATTACACAATACCCGGCGCAATGCATTGACTTCAATAATACAACTATCGCATTCCTGATTTTTCCAGTGAATAATATGACCTTGTCTTTGGTAATTAGACACTATTTCATCAATTACGTTATTAATTTTGACATTAATAGCATGATGCTTATCCATTCCTTTGATTAATTCGAGTGCTTGTTTGATCAGGCTTTCCATCTCGTTAAGATCATTTCTCATCCCCGATATTAATGATGAGTCATTGCAATCTTCTATTAATTCTAAAGCAATTTGCATACGGGTGATAGGGGTTCTTAAATCATGAGAAATACCACCAAAAAGTATACTTCTATTAGATATTAATTGAGTGATTTCTCGGGTCATTTGGTTAAAGCTGCGTGCCAGCATGACTAATTCTTTTGCACCCGTTTCTGGGACTTGGGTGGTTAATTTACCTGAACTTAACAAATTGACAGCTTTAGATAAGGTGGTGATAGGCTGAGTGATACGGCGGACTAGAAGAAGGGTGGTTATCAGGATAAGCAAGCATCCGGCTGTCAGAATGCCAGCGATTGCTTTGGACGGGTGTGGACCCAAACGCGAATGTAAAAAACCAATTTTTACCTGTTGTTCTGCCTGAGGAATAACAACCCAAAAACAAAGTTCTCCATCAACGCCTTGTTTAATGCTGATGGATTGCCCAGTATGATGATGTAAGGCTTTTTCCAGTCTAGGGATAAATGGGTAGGAGACGACTATATCGGTGATAGGAATATCCTCTTCTGTAATAAATAAGTGATGTTGTTCGCGTAAATGTAATTGAAACGCTGCTTTTTTATTATCAGCAAGAGAAAACCATGATTTACTGAGAATATGCATGAGTCCCCCTAAATCATCCGCAGCTCTGTTAGCCATGGGGCTTAAGATAAAATGAAATACCAAGAGCAGGGATATTAGGGTGAAACTTAATAGCCCCAATGCCAGCGTTAAACTGGTATTAAAGTAAATGGTATTGTGTCGTTGGAAAAAGTTCATTCTACGGATTGGTTGGGTATAAATTGATAACCTTTTCCCCATACTGTCTGGATATAGACAGGTGAGGTGGTATCCATTTCAATTTTTTGACGTAAACGCATAATTCTTACATCAATACTGCGGTCGAATGGGGCACAATCATATCCCTTAAGCTTTTCCAGAAGATCATCCCGGCTTAAAATGCGCTTAGGGTTTTCTACAAAAATTTTCAGTAAGGAAAATTCGCCACTGGTTAATATTACTTTTTCACCCTCACGGTGAAGGCTCTGGTTGCTGGTATTAAATTCATAGTTACCAAAAGTATACGGTTTGAGGTCTTCTTTAACAGAACTGCTTTTTTTGATACTTCGTCTTCGTAATACTGAACGAATGCGAGCCAGTAATTCTCTTGGATTAAACGGCTTTGCCAGGTAATCATCCGCGCCTATTTCCAATCCAATAATGCGGTCAACATCTTCCCCACAAGCCGATAGCATAATAATAGGAATATCTAGCTTAATATTCAGGCGTTTGACGATACTTAGCCCGTCTTCACCTGGCAGCATCAGGTCAAGGATAATCAGATCAACTAATGATTGGCTGAGATACTCGTCCAGTGCTTTTCCATCTTCTACTGAAGCAATAGAAAACCCCTGTTTATCAAGATATTGACATAGTAGTTTACATATCTCTAAATCATCATCAACAACCAGAATTTTTATTTTATTTGCTCGATCCAATCAAATCCCCAAATTTATTAAAAGCACATTTGATTTTACCTTTGTTTTACATAAGCAACTAAGCATTTGCCGTATTTGTTACATCTTGTTACAAATCAACTGTTTTAAGAAATATTTTAGCAATATATTTTATCTACACTGTATCGGCAATTCATTGAAATGAGTCATAAAAAGGCAATTATATAAGCCTTTCAGGAGATAAAAAATTATGAAGAAATATCTTATAAGTCTTTGTACATTAGTAATGCTGAGTACTAATGGCTATGTTCTGGCGGACAAAGAGCATGATAAAGCCTACAACGAAAAACTGGACAAATCTTTAATGAGAATTATTCAATCAAACGACTTAACGGGTGATCCATTATTAAATCGTACCGTGCCAGACATTAATAGCCCAAAAGCTCAATTAGGCATGGATTTATTCTTTTCTAAAACTTTGGGGGGCGATTTTGATTCTGCCTGTGTTGCTTGTCATCATCCCGCGCTGGGAGGCGGTGATAATTTAGCTTTACCAATTGGTGTAGAAGCTGATAGTCCGGATCTATTAGGTGTAGGACGTACTAATGACGATGCGCTTCACAACCCGGAAGTTGGTCCTCCTGTTCCTAGAAATGCACCTACCACTTTTAATGTGGTGGCCTGGGATAAATTTCAGTTTCATGATGGACGGGTAGAAAGTCTTGATAAAACTCCAGGTGCTAATGGTGCAGGAGCTTCTGGTATACGGACACCTGATTCAGCCTTTGGAGTAGCTGATCCACTGGCGGGAAATAATCTGGCTCATGCGCAAGCACGATTTCCTGTTACTTCAAATGAAGAAATGAAAGGTTTTAATCATACTGAATATACGGGGCAAACAATTAGGGAGTTACTAGCTGGTCGTTTAGGTGGTTATGGTGATGAAGCGGATGTGTTAGACAATGTGAGCTATTGGCTGGAGAAGTTTAGGTCAGCATTAGTAAGTGTTGACGGTAGTGCAGAAGAATTAATTACCGAGCAAAATGTATCTATGATGATTTCTGAATATGAACGCTCACAAGCTTTTGTTAATACACCATGGAAAAGTTACATAAAAGGTAAGACAAAAGCACTTTCGTATGAAGCTAAAAAAGGTGCAATTTTATTTTACACTGCTAGTTCAGAAGGTGGTGCAAATTGTTCGAGTTGCCATAGTGGTGATTTCTTTACCGATGAAAGTTTTCATAATTTAGCCATGCCGCAAATAGGGTCTGGAAAAGGTGATGGTGAAGATGGTTCTAATGATTTTGGACGGGCACGAGAAACAGCTTTGGCTGAGGACATGTTTGCCTTTAGAACGCCTTCTCTTATAAATGTTGAAGTGACAGGGCCATGGTCTCATGCCGGTGCTTATTCATCGTTAGAAGCGGTGGTTAAACATCATCTAAATGCAGCAGATGCCATTGAAAATTATGATGATCAACAATTAACTCAAGCAGACATTCGTAATCTGGATCAAATGCCAGCTAATACAAAAGAGGCTTTAGATTCAGCTAGTTTTGCGCTAGAAAATATTCAGTTAAGTGATATGCAAGTGGGTTTTTTGGTGGAATTCTTAAAAGCCTTAACAGACCCTTGTACTCAGGATAGAGAATGTTTAGGGCAATGGATTCCTGATGCTGAGGAAAGAAATGATCCAAATGGTGATCAGTTAAATGCGATTGATCAAAACGGTAACTTACTTTAATACTTTAATTTCAGGATGCTGGAACAGCCTCCTAAATTGAGGGGGCTGTTTAAATTTATAAGGTAAAAAATAATGAATAAAATGACTCTTTTAGCTATTTCTTTAACGGTTGCTTCAATTAATGTAAATGCAATGGAGCCTACTGGACCATTCTTAGGAATTAATACCATGAAAGGTATGTGTCACATGGTCTCAGAAGACAATTCCTTTATTTATAGGGGTAAGTCCGAAACTAAACTAACCATGAACAAAAACTTTGTTTTAGCAACTTGTAAGGGTGAATATATACAAGATGCAGATATGTCTATAGATGATATTAATGGTAGAGAGCAGGTGGTTGATTGTAGAATCAAAGTAGAAGGTATCTCAGGTTTCTTTAATGGGACAGGTGGTTTTACTGTTGATACAGAGGAAGGTTTTGTAAGTGCCAATTGCAAGGCAATTCGATAAAAAAATTATGGCATAATCTACACCAACATCGTTGACGTAGATTATGCCCCAGTCAGTTATTTAGTTATCTTTTCTATGCCTGTCTAAAATTGAAGAAGCAGATGACTGGTATAAAAGGGTAACGTCCCCTTTTCCCCTTCCCTTTTCCCTGTTAATTAAGCTTTCTTGCAAGTATATGCATAATGCTATAGTATTGTATGCATAGGCTAATGGAGGCAAAAGATGAGAACTACTCTAGATTTACCCGAAAACTTACTTGCTGAGGCAATGAAGGTTACACATACTAATACGAAGACTGCAGTTATAGTTAAAGCGTTAGAAGAATTAGTTAGAAAATCAAGGATTTCAGGTATTAAAAAATATAGAGGAAAAATTGATCTAGATATTGATCTTAACGAAATAAGAGATCGTCATTAATGGATGTATTGGTTGATACTTCAATATGGATAGATTATTTTAAGGCAGGTGACAACTCCCAAGATTTAGATTATTTGATTGACGAGAATATTGTTGTTATTAACGAGATTATTCTTGCCGAATTAGTCCCTTATTTGAAGATAAAAAAGCAATCGAAAGTTATTAAGTTGCTCCAAGAAATGAACAGATTACCAATGGCTATTCATTGGGACGAGATCATAGAATATCAGTTCAAGTGCTTAAAGAACGGGGCAAATGGAGTAGGAATTCCTGACCTAATTATTGCTCAAAATGCAAAGCAAAATAGTTGTAAAATTTATTCACTTGATAAGCATTTTCGGCTATTGAACCAAGTATTAAAAGTTAAGCTCCACGTATAGAAAGCTAATAAGACGCATCAACACAGACCAGCGAAAGCGTCATTTAAATTGGCTATGTCACCGTTAAGTGTGGAAAATATAATCAGTGCTTTGAAACAAGTTGATATACTGGTACTCCTGCAATGTTATATTTGACGAGTAAATATATACTCTTAAAAGCCCCCTCTTGCTGGGGAGGTTTTGAATTAAACTCTTTTTTCTTTTTGATATTAATCAATAAAAGAATTTTGAAAAAGAGAATTGTTTTATTTCTCCTCACCCCTCCCTC